>JAPWVB010000002.1 GCA_028275205.1 Candidatus Acetothermia bacterium | reverse complement strand
AGCACGATCAGGCGGTTCTCCCCCCACTCCCCACGCGCAACCCAGAGTATGAGAAAGATCACAAACGCGAGCGCCGCGATCACTGCCCCTCCCAAGACCCATCCCACAAGCCGCCAGCTCCTCACGATCGTTCGCAGCAGTTCGGACAAGAGAAACTTCATAGCTCCTTCTCCGGCGGGGCGCCGTCTATCGTCCGCCCTGCCCATAGATACACAACCCGCGCACCGCTGCGCACCGCTAGTCCCCTCTCTCTCGTGGCGATGAGCATGGCCACGCGCTTGCGTTCATGCACCGCCGCAATCCCCTCCAGCACTCGTTGAGCATCTTTGTATTCTAGTCCCCCAAACGGCTCATCCACAAGCAATAACACGGGATTATGACACGCCGCAAGAGCTATGGCGAAGAGCTTCTGCTGCGCGGGATCGAGCTCCGTGACGAGCGTATCGGCGACAGCGCGCAGCTTCACCGTCTCCAAGATTTCGTCAATGAGAGCCGTGCTGTCTTCAGAAGAGAAGCCCAAACTCCCCAACTTAAATGCGAGCGCATCCCTCACGGTGCGCCGCGGCAAAGTCAGCTCTTGGGGGACGATCCCCAGGCGCCTTCGGAACGCTGGCAGTTTGTTCTCGTGGAGCCGAGTCACGTTACGATCATCAACGAGGATCTGGCCGCGCTGCGGGCGCAGCTCATGGGAAAGCAACTTCAAGATGAGGCTCTTGCCCGACGACGGCGGCCCCACAAGAAAGACTAATTCTCCGTGGTCCACCCGCAGGGTCACGTCCTCCAAGATTCTCTTCCCTTCAGGGGTCACAAACTGCAACTCAGATACTTGCACCAAGAGAGACATATCTCATCAACCAGGCTTCGCCTGGACCGTACATCTTCGCCGGCCATTGGCCGGCGAAGGCGTACAGTCCAGACGGAGTCTGGCGAATCGCTCCTGGCCAGAGAGATCTTTGCGAATCTCAACGTTCACAAACGCCCCCGTCTGAGCGGAGAGCTCTCGCACCGCCTGCCCCTGATCGGAGCCGATCTCCAGATACAGAGAGCCGCCAGAGCGCAGATACCTTGGGCTCTCTTGGATGATTCGGCGCAGCGCGTCTAGACCCTGGGGGCCGCCGTCGAGAGCAACACGAGGCTCATAGAGCAGCTCGCGCGGGGCATGGGCGAAGTACCCTGTCCGCACGTAAGGGGGATTAGACACGATCAGATCGAATCTCCCAGAGATCTGAGAGAACCAATCTGATTGAACGAATCGAATGCGCTCGGCTACCCCATTGCGCAGGGCATTCTCGCGCGCCAGCGCCAAAGCTTCTTGCGAGATGTCAGTGGCGACGAGAGAGCTTTCGGGCCAGGCGCGCGCTAACGCGATCGCAATCGCTCCTGAGCCCGTGCCCAAGTCGAGCACATCCTTGGGGGGATGGAGCGTGCTCTGAAGCACAAATTCGACTAACTCTTCGGTCTCTGGGCGCGGGATGAGCACCGCTGGGGTGACCCGCAAGAGACACCCGTAAAATTCCGTATACTCTAAGAGATATTGCAAGGGCTCGCCGTGGCCGCGCCGCTCGATAAGCTCATACAGTTGGGTCTGCTCGTCGTGCGAGAGCGTATGGGATGGCTGCAGATAGAGCTCATGGCGCGCCTTCTGTAAGACGTGGGCGATGATGAGCTCCGCTTCCAGGCGCGCTGATTCTCTGGAGCTTTGGGCAAGCTGCCCTGTCGCCCAGCGCAGGGCCTCACTGACAGTCATTGTGGGTTTCATCGTCCTAAAAAATATCCGAAAGATCGTGCAGAAGTCAAGCGCTTGTGCTACAATAGAGAGCGCGTCGAGGGAAGAATGTTCAAGGTCTTTCTCTACGCCATACTCATAATCTTAGGGGTTCTCATCAGCGTTCTTGAGGGGTGGGTGCCGCCGCTGGGCGGGCTGCACGCCTGGGAAGCCCAAGTGTTAGTGGGAGCGCTGAGCGGGCTCGCCGCAGCCCTCTTTATCACGAGTCTCATGGGATTACTTCAGAGGGAGTTATCTCAGGAGGACGGACCACGCCGCCTCGTGCAAGGGGCGCTCATCGGGCTTGTGGGAGCCCTCTTGAGCTTTGCCATCGCGTGGGGCTTGGCTCTGCTCTTCCCTCAGAACCCCTTGGTGCGCGCCTTCCAAGGGATGATCGTGCTGGCTTTTACGATCGGGGGATTTGCTGTGGGACAACGCGTGACGCTCTCATGGAGAGAGAAGACTCCTGAATCCAGCCCTCCTCCCACCCTCGTGAAGCTCGTGGACACCAGCGCGATCATTGACGGGCGCATCGGGGATCTCGCCAAGACGGGGTTCATCGAAGGCAAGATCATTATCGCAGAGTTTGTGCTCAGCGAGTTGCAGACTATTGCTGACTCCCAAGACAACCTGCGGCGGCGCAAGGGGCGTCGGGGCTTAGATATCTTGGGCGAGCTACGGCGCAGCTCTGAAGTCCAGGTCGAGGTGCTCAACAAAGATTACCCCAACATAACGGACGTCGATCGCAAGCTCATCCAGCTCGCCAAGGAGCTCAACGCCAAGATCATCACCACCGACTACAATCTCAATAAAGTCGCTAAGGTCGAGGGCGTGCCTGTGCTCAATATCAATGAGTTAGCCAACGCCGTCAAGCCTAGATTTATCCCCGGCGAAGAGATCGAAGTCGAAGTGATCGACCGAGGCGAGGAGATCAACCAAGGTGTGGGGTACCTCGACGACGGCACGATGGTCGTCGTGGAAAACGGGCGGCGGTTCATCGGCAAGAAGATCAAAGCTATTGTCAATTCGAGCCTGCAGACCGAGGCCGGCAAGATGCTCTTTGTGCGCCCCAAGGTCGAGCCCATCAAATGGGAGCAGCAGTAGCGACGATCAGCGCGATCATCGTGGCGGCGGGGCGAGGGAGCCGCCTGGGCGCAGCCCTGCCCAAAGCATATGTGTCCGTCCACGGCAAGCCCTTGATAGTATACTCTTTAGAGCTCTTCGAGAGGCTCTGCTCCGAGAGCATCGTCGTGATCCATCCCGACGACGAACAGCTCTTTCAGTCGCTGATAGAGAGACCCGTGCGGCGGGTGCACGGTGGGCCGCACCGCCAAGATTCGGTGCTCGCGGGAGTAAGAGCGGCTTCTGGTGAGTACGTCTTGGTGCACGATGCCTCGCGCCCGTGCGCGTCGCGTTCGCTCGTCGAGCGCGTCATCAGCGCTATGAGAGAGCACGGCGCGGCCGTGCCCGTCATCCCCATCACCGACAGCGTCAAGCGCATTCGAGACAATCAAATTATCTCTGATGAAGACCGCTCTCAGCTCTTCTGCGCCCAGACGCCTCAGGGCTTCCGACGCACGCTCTTATTAGAAGCTCTGGAGCGCGCATGCGCCCTCGGCCGCTATTTCACCGACGAAGCCGGCTGCGTCTTCGCAATGAGCGGGGTGCGCCCAGCGATCGTCCCTGGCGAAGCGAGCAATATCAAAGTCACAACTCCATTCGATCTTCAGCTTGCCCAGTGCCTGCTCACGAGTCAACGCGCCGCTTGAGCTGCGCTAAGATCTCTAAAGCTTGAAGGGGCGTCAGCGTATTGACATCGAGCTTTTTAAGCTCGTGGATGACCGGGTGCTCCTCGGCGCGGAAGATCGCAAGCTGTTTGATGAACTTGGGATCTCTCGTGCGCAGCTCCCCCATAGCATCGAGGGGGTTGTTCTGCAAGATCTTCTGCAGGATCTCATCGGCCTTGCGCGTCACTTCTTCGGGGAGCCCGGCCATGCGCGCCACATGGACCCCGTAGCTGCCCTCGGTCGCCCCAGGAGCTACCTTGTGGAGAAAGATCACTTGGTTTGCGTATTCTTTCACCTGGACGTGATAGTTTTTGACGCCCCGGACGCGCTCGGCCAACTTCGTCAGCTCATGATAGTGCGTGGCAAAGAGCGTCTTGGCTCTGACTTTTGTAGCTAAGTGCTCCGCGACCGCCCAGGCGATGCTTACCCCGTCGAAGGTGCTCGTGCCCCGGCCCATCTCGTCTAAGATAATTAAGCTGCGCTCCGTGGCGTTATTGAGAATATGAGCCGTCTCGAGCATCTCCACCATGAACGTGCTATAGCCGGAGGCGAGCATATCGCTCGCTCCCACGCGCGCGAAGATCTTATCAATGATGGGGAGCGTGGCAGACTTTGCCGGCACGAACGAGCCCATCTGAGCGAGAAGACTGATCAGCGCGATCTGTCTGATATAGACGCTCTTGCCGCTCATATTGGGGCCGGTCAGCACGATGAGAAAGTCTTCTGGGCTCATCTGGAGGTCGTTGGGGACGAACTCTCCCGCGGGCAAGAGGCGCTCGACGATAGGGTGACGTCCATCGCGAATGACGATCTCCGCGCGATCGGTGAAGCGCGGGCGCGTGTAGTGAAAGCGATGCGCCGTCTCCGCAAGCCCTGCGAACACATCCAACTCCGCGGCGATACGCCCAAGCCCTTGAATCTCTGAGATCTTCTGCGAAGCCCTCTCGCGGATCTCGCAGAAGAGCTCGTACTCTAGACGCTTGGCGCGCTCCTCTGCAGAGAGAATCTTCTCTTCGTACTCTTTGAGCTCCGGGGTGAAGAAGCGCTCGGCGTTGGCCAGCGTCTGCTTGCGGTGATAGTCTGGGGGGACACGCTTGGCCGCGGCCTTGCTCACCTCGATATAGTACCCAAAGACGGTATTGAACCCGACTTTGAGGGTCTGGATGCCGGTGCGCTCGCGCTCGCGCGCCTCCAGCTCGAGGATCTTTCTCTTGAAGATGCGCTCCTGCGCTTTCAGTTCGTCGAGCTCCGGCGAAAAGCCCTCTTGGATGATATTGCCCTCTTTGAGCTCAAGTGGGGCATCTTCGCGGATGGCGCGGCGGAGTAGCTCGCGCAGCTCGTCGAGCGCTAAAGACTTTATACACTGCAAGAACTCCGTGAGCTTGGGGGGAGCGCCCTCCCAGCGCTGCATCAGCTCCGTCAGCGTGGTTATGTGCTCCAGCGATTGCCGCAGGGAGAGCAGATCCCGTGGGGTGGCGCGCCCCGCTCCCAAGCGCCCTGCAAGGCGCTCCAGATCCGAAATGCGCCCCAGAAGCTTGCGAAGCTCGCTGCGCTCGTGAGGGTGTTCTACGAAGAATTTGACGGCGTCTAAGCGCCGCTCGATCTCCGCCCGATCGAGCAACGGCGCGAGGAGCCATCGTCGCAACAGTCTCTCGCCCATCCCCGTGACCGTCTGATTGATCACAGAGAAGAGCGTCGCTTGGGTACCGGAGCTGCGCAGCTCTTCGACAAGCTCCAGATTGCGCACGGTGAACGGATCGAGTCCCATCTGCGCAGAAAGCTGATAGAACTTTGGAGGACCAAGATGCTGCAGGGCTCCCTTCTGGGTCTCCTTCACATAGCTGAGGAGCCCTGCGGCGCTGCGCCCGGCTAACTCTGGCAGCCCAAGACCGTCGAGCGAGACGATCCCAAAGTGCTCGAGAAGCTTTTCGGTTTGGAAGCTCGAAGGCTCCAGGGTGCTGCGCGCTGCGTGATAGCCCTCAGCAAGCGTTGTGCCCTGGGGGAGGATGAGCTCTGCTGGGCGCAATCTGTTCAATTCGTGAGTGACTTCAGAGAGCTCTAGCTCGGTAGCCCTGAACTCCCCCGTGGAGATATCCGCGTAGGCCAGGCCGCAGCGATCGCCCTGGGGGTAGAGGGCGACAAGATAATTATTGACTCCGCGCTCTAGAAGCTCTTCCTCGAGGATCGTCCCCGGCGTGATGATGCGCACGACATCGCGTTCCACAAGGCCTTTGGCTTCTTCGGGGTCTTGGAGTTGCTCGCAGAGCGCGACTTTATAGCCCTTCTTTAATAATTGATTGACGTAGAAGGCGACGCGCTTGACGGGGACGCCGGCCATAGGGGCCTCGTCGCGCTTGGTGAGCGCAATATCGAGCTCGCGCGCCACCAGCTCAGCGTCCTCGAAGAACGTCTCGTAGAAATCCCCAAGCTGAAAAAAGAGAATAACGTCTTGATACTGCGCCTTAATGCGCAGATATTGTTGCATCATCGGGGTGAGCTTCGCTTTCGCCATAGCGCCACCTGATGATAGCACAGGGCTATGGAGCGGACAACTCCAAGCGGATAAGCTCTTCCCAATCTTCGGGAGTGTTGAGATTGAAAAACGATCGGAGCGCGGGATCGACCTGGCGCAGCTTCTGCTCTGAAATAATCTTTGTGGGGATGGCATCGAGCAGCTCCTGCAGCGAGGTGCGCCCGTGCGCAAGGAGCCGCTCGATAACTGAGAGAGATTTTTTGTGATAGATCGCGAGTGTGGGCACGCGATAATCAGCTATCTTGGGCACGATCGCCCACGCTGAGCCGTCCAGCTCTTCTCTGAGTAAATCTATAACGGCGCGGCTGAGCAGGGGCATGTCGCACGCGGCCACGAAGCTATAGTCATAGCGAGCGTGGGTGAGCCCCGTGTACAGTCCGCCCATAGGGCCAGCGCCCTTGATCGCATCAGCGAAGATGGGGACGTCCACAAGCTCCCGATAGCGGACTTGTGGCCCTGTGATGACGAGCACGTCGTCGCTGATCGCTTTGAGCTGCGACACGATATATTCGATGAGGGTGCGGCCACGCCAGGGCAGGAGAGCCTTGTCCTGCCCCAGGCGATGGGAGTGCCCACCCGCAAGCACAATCGTTGAGAGGGCTCGCTCAGTCATAGCTTTATTGTAGCAAAAGCGCTGGCTCGCGCAGGTTTGCTTGCCCCCCTCCAAGCTGAGTATAATCAAGCGACCTCACCCTAGCCCTCTCCGCTTGCGGAGAGGGGATGGGTGAGGTGCGCGAGGTGCGTGTGAGCAAGTATATCTTTGTGACCGGGGGCGTCCTCTCTGGATTGGGCAAGGGGATTACGGCTTCATCCATAGGGCTCTTGCTCAAGTCGCGCGGCCTGACCGTCACGGCGATCAAGATCGATCCCTATCTCAATTGCGACGCGGGCACGATGAACCCCTATCAGCACGGAGAGGTCTTCGTGCTCGACGACGGCACGGAAGTGGACATGGACTTGGGCAGCTACGAGCGCTTCTTAGATATTGACTTAACGAAAGACCACAACATCACCACGGGCAAGATCTATAAGAGCGTGATCGAGAAGGAGCGGCGCGGGGACTATCTGGGGGCGACCGTGCAGATCATCCCCCATATTACTGATGAGATCAAATCGTCCATCAAGCGCGTGGCCGAGCGCACCAAGGCCGACGTGGTCATCGTGGAAGTTGGGGGTACGGTGGGTGATATCGAATCCATGCCGTTTTTGGAAGCCCTGCGCCAGATGCACCAAGAGCTCGGCGACGATCATTGTGTCTTCGTGCACACGACGTTGGTGCCCGTGGTCTCTGTCGTAGGGGAGCAGAAGACTAAGCCCACGCAGCACTCGGTGAAGGAATTGCGCGCCATTGGGATTCAACCCGATGTGATCATCGGGCGCAGCACGGCTCCTCTGGCAGAAGGGATTCGCAAGAAGATCGCGCTCTTCTGCGATGTGCCCCCTGAAGCTGTCATCAGCGCCCCTGATGTGCCCTCGATCTATCAGGTGCCTCTGCTCTTTGAGGAGCAGGGCCTCTCCGATCTGCTCTTGCGGCGGCTCAAGCTGGAAGCCTCCCGCAAAGACTTAAGCGAATGGCAGCGCTTTGTCGAGGCCGTGCTCCATCCTCACGAGCGGATAAAGATCGCGATCGTCGGCAAGTACACGATGTTGCGGGACAGCTACGTCAGCTACGTCGAGGCGCTCACGCACGCGGGGGCGGCTCTGGGGGCTGGGGTGGAGATCGTCTGGATCGAAGCGGAAGAGTTCTCCGAATCCCAGATGGAGGGCGTGGATGGGCTCATCGTGCCGGTGGGGTTTGGCCATCGTGGGGCGGAGGGCAAGATCCGAGCGATCCGCTATGCGCGCACCCAGGGCGTCCCGTTCCTGGGGATCTGCTATGGGTTTCAGTTAGCGGTGATCGAGTTTGCGCGCGCGGTGCTCGGCTTGGAGACGGCTAATAGTGCGGAGTTCGGCCCCACCGAGCACCCCGTCATCGATCTGATGCCGGAGCAGAAGTCCTTAACAGAAAAGGGCGCGACGATGCGCCTGGGGGCTCAGCCCGTCCGCATCGAGCGCGGCACGCTGGCGTATAAGCTCTATGGCACCGAGGAGATCTCCGAGCGCCATCGCCATCGCTACGAGGTCAACCCGCGCTATATCAGAGACCTAGAAGCAGCGGGGCTGAAATTCTCAGGGAAATCGCTCGATGGGCGGCGCATGGAGATCCTAGAACTTCCGGGGCATCCGTTCTTTATCGCGTCGCAGTTCCACCCGGAGTTCAAATCGCGGCCGACGCAGCCGCGCCCGCTCTTTCTCGGCCTGGTGCAAGCATGTCTCGCGCGGCGCAAGTCCTTGGTCTGGGGCTGATCGTTGGGAGCATCGGGGGGCTCTATTGGCTCTGGTCGTCGGTCTCTCATCTGTGGCCGGAGATGAGAGACTCTCGCGCTTCTATACTTTCAGCTGATCGCGCCCATATCGTGCGCTACGATGAGCACGGGAAGAAGCTTTGGGAGCTTGCCGCGTCCGCGCTGTCCATCGGGGAAGATATGAGCATTGCTGAGGAGATCACGCTGCACTTCTTCGACAGCGAAGGGCAGGAAGCGCTCACG
This sequence comes from Candidatus Acetothermia bacterium, assembly GCA_028275205.1. GTDB lineage: Bacteria > Bipolaricaulota > Bipolaricaulia > RBG-16-55-9 > DRXL01 > JANXCC01. The sequence goes on along the minus strand of JAPWVB010000002.1, from coordinate 29,010 downwards.
GTCCGCGCTCCTCTGGCGAAGCTGCACAATCGCACTGGGGATATCGAGCTGCCAGGGGAGATTGTTGTCAGTGGGCGCGACTTCTCGCTGAGCACGGAGAATCTCTTGTGGAGCAACGAGAAGAAGATCTTGACGACATCATCAGCGGTGCGCATCGAGAGCGAGGAGTTCATCCTGACGGGACGGGGCTTTGAATACTCTTCAGAGACGGGGCGAGCCACGATCCTCCACGATGCGCGACTCATCTTGCGGAAGAAATGATTCTACGTACGGAAGGCTTGATCAAGAGCTACAGCGGGCGCTGCGTCGTTGATGGCGTCTCGCTGCAGATCGAGAGCGGCAAGGTCGTGGGGTTGCTGGGAGCCAATGGCGCGGGCAAGACCACGACGTTCTATATTATCACGGGGCTGATCGCTCACGAGTCCGGGGAGGTCTTTTTAAACGAGCGGCCCATTGGGCGGTGGCCCTTCTATGCGCGCGCGCGAGCGGGCATTCACTATCTGCCTCAAGAGCCCTCGGTCTTCCGCAAGCTCAGCGCGCTCGAGAATCTGTTGCTCGTCTTGGAGCGGTGGGAGCGGGAGCCGCGGGCGCGTCAGATGAGAGCCCTGCAGCTTTTAGAGAAGCTCGGCATTGCCCATCTGGCGCATCAGCGGGTAGACACGCTGTCGGCCGGGGAGCGCCGCCGTGTGGAGATTGCGCGCGCTTTAGCGACTTCCCCGAAGTTCCTCTTGCTGGACGAGCCGTTCTCCGGGATAGACCCCTTGAGCGTCGCCGAGATCCAAAAGATCATGCGCGCGTTAGCGTCTGATGGGATCGGCGTTGTCGTGACTGATCACAACGTGCGGGAGACGCTGCGCGTCACGGACTACGCGTATCTGCTCAACGAGGGGAAGCTCCTGCTCAGCGGTCGCCCTGAGGAGATCGCCTCTCACCCTCTGGCGCGAAAGTACTATCTTGGGGAAGACTTTCAGCTATGAGCCCGACGGCGCGGCGATCGCCTTGCGCACGTAGAGCTTCTTCACGAGAATGAACGCCCCAAAGACAAGAAAGAGAATGACGCTGATCACTTGGGCAGCTCGCAGCACATCGGGGATGAGCCAGAGGGCGTCTGCGCGCAAAAACTCCATCCAGAAGCGCAAGAACGAGTACAGCACCATATACAGCGACGCGATAAATCCGTCTTGGAAGTCCTTCTTCCGCAGCCACATCAGCACCCCAAATATTACGAGATCGCCGAACATCTCATAGAGCATGGTGGGGTGGGTGGGGATGTACCCAAACTGTTGGAATCCGGGCGTACCCTCTTTGTAGACGACTCCGACCCAATCGAGCCACGGGGGCCATTCTGGCCCCAGCGGCACCCCGTACGCATCGCCGTTCATAAAGTTTCCAAATCGTCCGAGGGCTTGGCCCAAGATCATGCTGGGAGCCACGGCGTCGGCAAACTGCCACAACGAGACTCTCTTCCATCGAGAGTAGACCCAGAGCATGAGCAGCCCCGCGAGAATGCCCCCGTGAATAGCTAAGCCGCCCTCCCAGATCGCGATAATATTGAGCAGCGTCTTTCCCAGATCGCCGGGCACGTAGAAGTTCGCCCATTGGAAGGCAACATAGTAGAGTCGCGCCCCGATGATCGCCACAGGCACGGTGATCAGCACAAAATCTAAGATGTCGTCGAGCGTGAGGGGCAGCCCCTTGCGGGCGCACTCGCGGCGCGTCAGATATATCCCCACGAGAATCGCGATCACGTACATTAAGCCGTAATAGCGTATCTGCAAGCTTGGCCAGCCAAAGGGCATAGGGATCTCGATAAGAATCGGATTCATCCGTCAATCACCCTCATCTTCAAGTAGAGCGATTGTACGGGATGGACGGGGTCCGCGCAAGATGGTAAGATACAAGCGCTATGCAGGGCGATTGGAGCTTGATGGGGTCAGCCTTGAGCGCGGGGATGGTCGCGTTTCTGAACCCCTGTGGATTTGCGCTCTTACCTTCGTATATATCTCACTACTTAGGGGGACGAGCTCATCTTCGCCGCGAGCGCTGGTGGGAGCGTGCTCTGCAGGGCCTGGCGCTTGGGGGCGCGGTGAGCGCAGGGTTCTTCACGGTCTTTCTTCTGCTGGGGATCGCGGTCTCTCTCGTGGGCACAGCGCTTGGTGCTTATTTCCCTTGGGCAGCGATGCTGTTGGGGCTGGGATTGATGGCCTTGGGGATCTTTACGCTAGGAGGGCGTGAGCTTGCGCTTCCCCTCTCTTTCCAGGTGCGCTCGAGCTCCCAAGGCCTCCTCTTCTATTATCTATACGGCATCAGCTACGCGATCGCGTCGTGCGGCTGCACCCTGCCGATCTTTATGATCTACGTCGTCAGGCCAATATTCACGGTGGGCCCATTGAACGGCTTGCTAAACTTTATCGCGTATGCCTTGGGCATGACGCTGATGATGCTCTTGCTTTCGGTGAGCATCGCGTACTCGAAGGGCAGTCTTGACCGAAGCTTGCCCCTCAGACAAGCCGTGATTGGGGCAAGCATCCCTGTAGTGATCGTCTTGGTGCTCATGTGGTCACAGCCGCAGCTTTCCACAAGCTGGGGCGCGGCATTTTCTGGGACCAACCGCATCTTTTTGAGCCTCTTTGCCCTGGCGCTGCCCGCGCTGCTCTTCTTCCAGATACGCCACTGGGAGCGAGCCACCCAATGGCTCAACGGGCTGCTGCTGATAGCCGCAGGAGGCTATTTGATTTACTATCAAATATTCGAATACGGGGTCTTGCGATAGCGAAATGTTTCGAGCGATCTTGGCGATTTTCTCAGCCCTCTTGATACTGTTCAGTATGCCGGGGTATCTGTGGGGCGGGCTGATCTTCGTGGCGGTCGTGCCGCTCTTTTTCGCTCTGGAGGGGAGCACGCCGCGTCAGGGCTTTGGCCTGGGGTATCTGTGCGGGTTCGCCTTCTTCGCGCTGCTTTTGTATTGGGTGTATACGCTCTTCGAGTGGGCCGGGGCTTTGATTATCTTTGGGCATCTGGGGTTGGCGGGGCTGTTGGCGCTGTGGTGGGGGCTCTTTGGCACGGCGTATGTCGCTATGCAAGGCTATAGAAAATATCTGTGGATAGCTGTGCCGGCGCTGTGGGTTCTCTTAGAATATCTGCGTTCGCTGACGCGCTTTGGGTTCACGTGGGGATTTGTGAGCGATGCGCTCGCTCAGTACCCTGCGCTCATTCAGGTCGCTTCCCTGACAGGGACGTGGGGAATCTCGATGCTCATTGTGCTCGTGAATCTTCTGCTCTATCGCGCGGTGCGCGAGCGCCGTCTGCTCTACAGTGTATTCGCGATGGGGCTCATTGCGCTCGACTGGGGCTGGGGGGCGTATCAGCTTGCTCGCGCTCTCCCCGAAGGACAGCCACTGCGGGTAGCGATCGTGCACTCGAACGTCCCGCAGCGAGCTCGCAGCGATCCGGGGCAGCTCCAAGCCCTGCAGACGCTCTATCTCTCTCAGTTAGATCAGCTCTCTCCAGAGAGCGTTGACCTTGTGCTCCTTCCGGAATCCATCGTGCCGGCGTATCTGCTCCGCCAAGAAGAGCTTCTTCGGCCCTATCAGGAGCAAGCGCGACGCCTCCGCGCCTCGCTCATCGTAGGGACGATTGACTACCGCGATGGAAAACTCTTGAACACAGCTGCGCTGATCGCGCCCGAGGGAAGAGTCTCAGATCTCTATGACAAAGTCCAGCTGGTGCCGTTCAGCACCGAATATTTCCCAATGATCGGGCTCTTGCGTCGCTTAGGCTTAGAGAATCTGATCGGGCCGTTGCCGCTGGGGGCGCTCACGCCGGGAGATGGATTTCGCCCGCTTCTCCTCCCTCAAGGAGTGAAGCTAGCAACCCCGATTTGCTTTGAGTCCATCTTCTCGCGGATCAGCCGGGCATTCGTCAGCAACGGCGCCCAAGCGATTCTCATTATCACGAACGACGCGTGGTTCAAGCGTTCCAAAGCCCTTGATCAGCACTTCGCCAAGGCGATCTTTCGCGCCGTAGAAACGGGGCGTTTTACTCTGCAAGCTGCCAACGGGGGCGTCTCTGGGGTGATTGACCCGCACGGAAAGATTCTCATAGCCACGCGCTCTGAAAAAGAGCAGATCCTGCAGGAGACGATCCTCCTGCAGGACCGCGCGACGCTCTACGTGCAGCTTGGAGATTGGGTTGTCTATCTTTCGTTCGTGGTGCTGCTCGTTCTGGCGGGCATGAGGTTCATCCCGCCGGGGGTCAGCTGGGTCACAGCCCCAGTCGAGAGATTGACTTTATAGATCTGATACGTCCCATCGCGATCGGAGACGAACGCGATCTCCTGTCCGTTGGGGAGCCAGAAGGGGTCGAACTCATTCGACGTTGACAGATTCGCTGTGCTAGACGAGGCGAACGTATTGAGGCTAACGATATTCGTGCCGTCGGCGTTCATCACGAAGATGTCTAAATTCCCCGTCTGATCTGAAGTGAAGGCGATCTTGGTGCCGTCGGGCGACCAGCTGGGCGGAGAAGGAAACCCGGAGAGCGGCGAGATGGCCCCATCGTTATAGCTGGGGCGGTTGGTGAGATTGGTCAGCCCCGTGCCGTCGGCGTTGATCTTCCAGATGTCGAGGGCGTTTGGGGCGGTGTCGTTGTTCGTCACGAAGATCAAGAGATTGGGATTGGTCGGCGACCAGCGTGGGGCGAAGGCGTCTTTGGGCGTGACGGTCGTGACGCGAGAGGGACTCGTCCCGTCGGCGTTCATCTTATAGATTTCAAAGTGTCCATCGCGATTGGTCGCAAACGCGATCTTTGTTGCGTCAGGCGACCAAGTCGGTTGGATCTCTTGGCTTGGGCTTTGCGGGGTAAGATCTGTCTGCAGGGTACCGTTGGGGAGCATCGTGAAGATATCGAACTGAAAACCCGCAGGATCAGGGTCCATGTCGCGGGCGAACGCCACGAGCTGGCGGCCGTTAGGAGCCACAGCCGGCCAGGCGTCTATGCCCATCGTCAGCTGCGTGAGCGCAGTGCCGTTTGTGTTCATGCGAAAGATCCCGAAATTGCTCCCACCGTCCCATCGAGAGAAGAAGATCGTCGGTTCCAGCACGGTGATGAGGAGCGTAAACTTGCTCTTGAGATTTGTATTGTCCGTCACGGTCAGCACCGCGGTGTAGAGGCCCGACGATGAATACGTATGGGTCGCGGTGACCCCGGTGGCGTCTATGGAGCCGTTGTTGTCAAAATCCCACTCGTATTGGGCGATGGTGCCGTCGGGGTCGCTGGAGCCCGACGCGTTGAAGCTGACTTTCAGCGGGGCCTCCCCAACCGTCGGAGAGGCCACGAAGAACGCAAAGGGAGCTTGCGCAAGGGTACACCCTGACAATGCCAAGATTATCAAGAGAATCCCGATCTCAAACGAACGCCGCATGGTCTTTCCTCCTCAATTCAGCTGACTAGCTCACTTTAGAGTATCTCTTCCACGGGAGGGAAGGACTGGCGCGGGGCGATGAGCGGACGTTTGTCGAGTCTTCATTGGGTCAGCTGATCCCTCTTGGGGTAAAATAGAGTTTGAAACTTTGCCATGAGCAGTCTGTATATACTCTGCACACAGGAGGAAGCATGGGCGCGGGGGAGTTGGAGTTAATTCAGCGGGCGCTCCACGGGGATGTGGACGCCTGGGGTGAGATCGTGAGACGCTACAAAGATGCGGTCTTTGGGATTGCCTTGGGGATCTTGGGCAATCCCGCCGATGCCGAAGATGCCGCCCATGACGCGTTCATTCGGGCTTACGAAGGGCTGCATACGTTCCACCTTGAAAAGCGATTCTCGACGTGGATCTTCGCGGTGACCGCGAACGTATGCAAGAACAAGCTGCGCCGCGAGCGGCTCTTCGCCCCGCTCAAATATATCTCGAAATTAACAAAAGGGAGCGATCCTGCGCAGCGGCTCGCGCAAGAGGAGCGCACGCGCACGATCCGCGAGGCCATCGAGCAGCTGAAGCCCGCTTATAGAATGCCCTTGGTGCTGCGCTATTATGCGGATTTAGATTACAAAGAGATTGCGGAGGCCTTGGGGCTGCCCGAAGGGACGGTCAAGACGCGGCTCCATCGCGCCAAGGCCGAATTGAAACGCATTCTCGAGCAGAAAGGAGTGGCACACCATGCACGACCATGAGCTAGAAGCCCTGCTCAAAGAGACGTTGACTCAGTACGCTGAGGCCCATCGCGATCGGATTGCTGATCTTGAGTATGAGATCATCGAGGAGCTTCCCGAAAGTCGGCCGGCGCCGCGATGGCGCTGGGGGCTTGTCGGGGCGGGCGCGGTCGCTGTCGCCGCAGTCTTCGTGATTGGCCTATGGGTAGGGGGGAATCTCTCAGGGGCTCCTTGTCATGACCCTCAGGTGCTCTGCTTGGTCTACCCCAACGCCAAGAGCGTGAGCTTGGCGAGTCAGTTTACGCTGTGGGAGCCCATCCCCATGAACGGCCCCGATCGCAGCGGCGTCTGGTGGATTCGGCTCCCCGATGATATCAAGCCTGGTCGGTATGAGTACGGATTTATAGTAGACGGCGAGCGGTGGGTCTACGACCCGCGCGCTTCGGAATTCGTCCATACGTTTGACGACAAGATCAATTCGGTCTTATACATAGCACCGCGAGGTGAGCAGCCATGAGATGGCTGATGGGGATTCTTCTCACGCTTGGGCTTTTGGGAGGCTTGGGCGATGCTTTCGCCCAGCCAACCCCTCAAGACGTCTATAAGTGTTTTGCTGAGCTTGGGGTCTCGGACCTGCAGACGTTGAAAGCAGGCTTTGACAAGGGCTTTTCAGATAAGCGCATCACCCCCGACACCGCGCTGCGGCTCTGCCAGAGACTGAAGCAATCTTCAGCTCCGATCTCGCTGCGCGAGGGGGTCTTGCAGATCATCGCGCGGGCGCTCTTAGAAGAGCTGCCCGTCACTATGCTTATAGATAAGACATTCGAGGGACTCACTAAGGGCGTCCCCCTCGATGTCATCAATGACGACCTCTTGGAGCGCAAGATGACGCTCTCGGAAGTGAAGACGCTTCTGGCAAGCAAAGGCATCACAATCAATCTCACCATTCGATTCGGGACGGCGACGCTCGTGCTCACCCTCGAAGCCGTAGACACGGCGATTACTGAAGCTGCGGGAGCTTTAGAAGACCATGTGCGAGGTGGGGGCAAGCTCGACGACGCCAACGCGATCAAGTCCGCCGTGCAACTGCGTCTGGCGCGCAATCCCCTGATTCCCCAGACGCTGACTGCGTACATCGAGCAAGTCGTCAGCGCAGCGGAATGGGCCCAGATCGCCCAGAACATCGCCACGCGCTTGAAGAAGTCCTGAAGACTTACGAAAGGAGCCCTCAATGCTGAAGATCTTCATACTCGGCGTGCTCTTGACAGCTCTCTCGCTGAGTATATTCCACAACGAGCCAACGATCCCCCTCATGGCCGACCCCATTCTCTTTGCGGGTAAGTATTATCGCGTCTTGCTCCCGCGCATCGAGGCTGACATGGCCAAGATCATCGAATCTGCAAAGCAAGCGGGTTTTTCGGTGCGGATCGCCCGGGACTCTACTGTGAAGTACTTTCTTGGGACGCAGCCGTGTCTGGACTGTACTCCGGAGAACGAGCGAGAGCGCCTCAAGTTCCCTCATCTCTTCGTGGATGGAGAGCTCTTATGGCTCCGCGCCGACGGGCTGCTCTCGAAATATAATCTTCGACCAGCCCAGAGCGAGGGCTATGAGCTGATTGTGGCCCCCATAACTACCGTAAGCGCGTCGGCGATCCTCGACGAGATCGGGCAGAGGCTAGTTCAACTCTCCGTCGTGTCCGACCCAACGCTGCCCCTGGCGGTCGAAGAGCTGACGGTCGTGCCGGGGGTCAAGCCCCCCAAGCCCCCTGAAGGCGTTCGCTTAGATTCGGTGCTCTACGCGCTCATGCTCATGCCCGATTGGTACGAATTTGCGCCCCAACAGAAATTAGAGCTCTGGGGCTTGCGAGTGCGAGTAATCGTCGAGCTAGTCTCCCCGGAGGCCCAACTAGCTCCGACCCATAATCTCATTGTTGAAGCGCGCTCGCCCTCGGGGTTGATGCGCGTGCTCGTTCCGATCCATCAGTTAGTTGCGTTAGCCCGTGATCCGGCGGTGAAGTTCGTTCGCCCACCGGCCCAGCCAGGGCTGTAAAGGAGCTGAGAAGCTATGCGCAGACATCACTATCTCTTTTGGATTCTGTGTGGATTCGTCTTAGTGGTGCTCGGCACGATGGGGCTGACCCAAGAGCCCTCTGATCCTAAGAGCATCGCTCGGTTGGAACACGACCCTCGGATAGACAGCGTGCTCGAGCAGATTCTGAAGCTTGGGGAGCAGGGCCAAGCGCAAGCCGCGGCCCAAGCCGCCGCGCAGTTCCGCGTCCCCGTTTGGGGGAACATGGTGACGGTGATCTGGCAAGTGCCTGAGAGCATCAGCCAAGACCCCGCTGCTCAAGACCTACTGAAGAGGCAGATCGCGTTCATGCGTGGGCAGGTCGTGGCAACCTCCAAGTTTGCGTGGAAGGTCCAGATGCCCATGAATCTTGGGCTCTTGCGGGCTGCGCTCCTCCAAGCGGGAGGCGTCGTTCAGTTCGTGCGGCCTCCGCTCGTTCCTCAGACGCTCGTGGTCAGCGAAGGGGTCGCGCTCACCGGCGCATCGAACTATCATTCTTTGGGTTTTCGTGGCCAGGGCGTCAAAATCGCCGTGATTGATCTGGGGTTTGCTGGGCTTACAGCAGCCCAGAGCCGCGGGGAACTCCCTGGCGGCATCCAAACGTTTGACTACACTGGCACGGGGATCGAATCCGGGACGAATCACGGCACGGCCGTCGCCGAGATCGTTTATGACATGGCTCCACAAGCCCAACTCATCTTAATGAAAGTTGGCGACGAAGTTGACCTAGAGAACGCCAAGGAAGAAGCGATCCGCCAGGGCGCAAAGATCATCAATCACTCAGTGGGCTGGTTCAATACGAACTTCTATGACGGCACAGGGGTGATTAACAATATCGTCGCTGATGCCCGAAGCCGTGGAGTGCTGTGGGTCAACGCTGCGGGCAATTACGCGCGGCGCCACTGGCAGGGGACGTTCCGTGACACGAACGGCAACAAATGGCACGAGTTCGCCTCCGGCGATGAATCTTTGACGATCACCGTGAACGCGGGGGATCAGATCGGGGTCTTTCTCACGTGGAACGACTGGCCCGGCTCAGCCAACGATTACGATCTCTATCTGTTCAACAGCAACGGCACTCAAGTCGCAGCGTCGCAACGCATTCAATCTGGCACCGAGCCTCCGATCGAAAGTCTCTTCTATCAGTCGTTCGTCCCTGGGACATATCACATTCAGATTAAAGCCGACGGGAACCCCGCGCCGCGGACGTTCTCGCTCTTCAGCCTCAATCATGACGTCGAGTACCCTGTGCCTTCCAATAGCATCATCGCGCCGGGGGATTCGCCCAATGCCCTGACCGTCGGCGCGGTCAACCGCCAGAATTGGACGACCGGCCCCATCGCGCCCTACAGCTCCCAAGGGCCGACCAACGCCGGGCTCTCCAAGCCTGATATCGTCGGGCCCGATCGCGTCTCGACGTTTACGTACTCAGAGTTTTTTGGCACATCAGCGGCCGCGCCGCACGTCGCTGGGGCTGCGGCGCTCTTGCTTTCAGAAAACCCATCCCTGACGGCAGGGCAGCTCGAAGCTCGCCTCAAGGGCGATGCCGTCCCTATGGGCTCGCCGCTGCAGTTTGGCTCTGGCCGGCTCAATCTTGCTCAGTCCAGCCCACCGCCCGGCCAGCCTGATCTCACTGTGAGCGGGCTCACTTCTAGTCCGTCCAACCCCCGCGTCGGGGATTTCGTCACGGTGAGCGGGATCGTGCGCAATATTGGAAACGCCGACGCCGGCCCGTTCGTCATCGAGATCCGCGACAGCGGCGGCACCGATCGTCGCACGGTTTCGGGCCTGAACGCCGGGGGTTCGACGAGCTTTTCGTTCACTCGCCGCGTCAACCAAGCGACGGAGACCTTCACGGTCGTCGCTGACGCGACCAACCAAGTGAACGAATCCAACGAGACCAATAACTCAGCGGAGCTGCGCGTCACCGCGACGCAGCCCTCTCTGAAACCCGACCTAGCGATCGCAAGCACCGATTGGTCCCCGCGCACGCTCACCGTCGGCCAGAACGTCACGCTCTCTGTAGTCGTGCGCAACCAAGGCCAAGCGAACGCCGGCCCATTCATCGTTGAGGTGCGCGACAGCGCCGGAACAGACCGCCAGACGCTTTCGGGGCTCGCAGTCGGGAGCACAGCGACCGTCAGCTTCACCCGCCGAGTCAATAACACTACAGAGTTCTTCACGATCGTCGTGGACGCAACTAATCAGATAGACGAGCTCGACGAGACGAATAATTCTGCGCAGATCCGGGTAGACGCTCAGCCTCAAGTTCAGAGAAAGCCCGATCTTACTATTGCTGGGGTTGACTGGACGCCGCGGACGCCGCGGCTCGGCGAGACCATCAATTTCACCGTCGTCGTGCGCAATCAGGGCGAGAGCGCCGCTGGGCCGTTCATTGTCGAGATCCGCGACAGCGCCGGCATAGATCGTCGGACGCTCTCGGGGCTGGGAGCCGCAAGCTCCGTCTCGATAGCGTTCGCTCGGCGCCAGAATAACGCTACAGAGATCTTCACGATCACTGCCGACGTCACCAACCAAGTTGACGAATCGAACGAGACGAATAACTCGACACAAGTGCGCATTGAGGCGTTAGCCGAGACGCGCCTGCCCGATCTGACGGTAGACTCTCTTGACTACTCCCCGCGCGATCCCGCCGTGGGCAGCTCGCTCACGCTGACTGCGATCGTGCGCAACATCGGGAACGCCGACGCCGGGCCGTTCGTCGTCGAGGTGCAAGATAGCGCGGGAACGGCTCGCCAGAGCGTCACTGGGCTGCGCGCCGGAGCCTCGGTGCGAGTGGACTTCGCACGACGGCTCAACAGCTCCTCAGAGACGTTCACCGTCACTGCCGACGCCCTCAGACAGATCTCCGAATCTGACGAGACCAATAACTCTCGCCAGATCACCGTTCGGGCCTCGACGCCCAGCCAGCTCTCGATCTCGATCAGCACCGATAAGACGAGCTACCGCATCGGCGAGAGATTGCAGATCTTCTTGCGTCTGGGCGCCCAAGCGTATGTCTACGTCTTCGACGTTGACCCCGCGGGTCGAGTCTCCCAAGTCTTCCCGAACTCGTTCTCGCGCCAGAATCTCTTGAGCGCGGGGACGTACACCCTGCCCGATGGGCCATATACTCTCGCGATCACCGGGCCGGAGGGCACGGAGTATCTCCACGCCGTCGCGATCGCGCAACCTGTAGATTTGGGGCTCAACGGCCTGCAGAGCACAAGCTGGCTCAACCCCGAAACATTCCGCGCGGAGCTTGCTCGCCGCATCCAGAGCGTCGCGCCGTCGGCGACGTGGACGAGCGCGTTCACAAGCTTCCAAGTCGGAACTACTGCGCCTCCGCAAAACCGCGCCCCAACGGCGTGCTTCACGTTCAGCCCGACCACTCCCATCGTCAATCAGCCCGTCACGTTCGACGCGTCGTGCTCGACTGATCCCGATGGGCGCATTGTCCGTTACGACTGGGACTTCGACAGTGATGGGCGCTTCGACGCCCAAGGCGTGCGCGTCGCTTTTGCCTTCTCGCAAGCCCGAACTTATACAGTGACGCTGCGCGTCACCGACGACCAAGGGCTCTCCAACACGCAATCGAAGAGCATCACTGTGCAGACGACGAGCGCACCGCCCACGCCGACACCGCGACCATATATCCCTCTTGGGGCCGGCGGGCTCTTCATCATGGGCACCGATAAGCTCTACCTCATCGTCCAGGGGGCTACGGGCTGGAACAGCGATCGGCCCTATCAGATCTCGCTCGCCGTCAACGGCCTCATCGAGGGCGTCAGTGTGCAGACCGAGGGCGCGGCGACAGCTCAGCCCGTCCCGCAGGTCACCGGCCAGCAGACCCAGCTCACTCTCGCTGGCTCCGTGCGCAGCAACGGACGGGTTATCTACTCCATACCCTTGAGCGACACCGTCTCGGCTGCTCGCATCGAGCTCCTGCTCGACGTCAACGGAGACGGTACCCCAGAGCGCACCCAGACCAATACGATCTTCATCTTCATTACGGGTCTTGGGCGCGTCCCTGGGTTCTACCTGCCGTTCAGCAACCCGTTCATCATCAAGAACGCGGCGAATCAGTCGCTCTTGCCGTTTGAGGAGTTCACGCGGCTCTGTGTGCCCGCGCAAGCGAGCGGCTTCGAGACGGCAAGCTGCTGGCCAGGGTAAGACTGACCTCTCCCCTTCCCTCTCCGTAAACGGAGGGGGTCAGGGAGAGGTAAGAGGAGCTCCCCCTTCCCTTGTAGGGAAGGGGGTCGGGGGGTTAGGTCTTAACAAGCTTAAGAAACTCCTCTTCGGAGAGCACGGTAACCCCTAGCTCGCGCGCCTTCTGGAGCTTTGAGCCCGGCTCCTCCCCAGCGACGACGTAGTCCGTCTTGCGGCTCACGCTTGAGGAGACTCGCCCACCGGCGGCCTTCACTAGCGCCTCCGCTTGCCCGCGCGTGAGCGTCTTCAGCGTCCCGGTGAAGACGAACGTCTTGCCCGCGAGTGCCCCAGCTTTTTGCGGGCTCACCTCTTCGATGATCTGCACGCCGGCCTCGCGGAGCTTGCGGATCATCTCGCGGTTGCGCTCATCTTGAAAGAACGAGATGATGCTCTGCGCGACCGTCGACCCGACCTCCTCGACTTGCAAAAGCTCCTCTTCGGAGGCGTTCATGAGGGCGTCGAGCGTCCGAAAGCGCTGGGCTAATAACTCTGCTAAGCGCTCCCCCACATGGCGAATCCCCAGCCCGTAAATGAATCGAGCTAGCGAGATCTTCTTGCTCTTCTCAATCGCGTTTAGGAGATTTTCCGCGAGCTTTGGCCCCATCCGCTCCAGGCGCACAAGCTCGATGACGCGCTCTTTGAGCTTGTACAGATCGGGAATCTCTTTCACTAAGCCAGCATTCATCAGGGCCTCAACCCAACGCTCCCCCAAGCCCTCGATGTCTGCTGCTCCCTTCGACGCATAGTGCAGGATGCTCTCTTTCAACCGAGCGGGACACGAAATGTTCACGCAGCGATAGTCCACCTCATCGGGCAGGCGCACGACTCTATCGCCGCAGACGGGGCAACGCTCCGGCATTGTAAATTTCTTCTCAGTCCCCGTGCGCCGACTCACGATGGGCTGGACGACCTCGGGGATGACGTCTCCAGCTCGCTGAATGAGCACCCAGTCCCCGATGCGAATGTCTTTCTTCTCGATCTCGTCTTGGTTGTGGAGCGTCGCGTGCTGCACAGTGACGCCGCCAAGGGGGACGGGCTCCAAGACCGCTACGGGGGTGAGCTTTCCTGTGCGGCCTACCTGAACGACGATGTCTTTCACGCGCGTCGTCGCTTGCTTGGGCGGGAACTTGTACGCGATCGCCCAGCGGGGGTTGCGCGAGACCTCTCCCACGATCTCGCGAATCTCAAAGTCGTTGACTTTGATGACGACACCGTCTATTTCGTAGGGCAGCTCCTCGCGGCGCTCCTGCATCTCACGATAGAACTCCAGGGCTTCGTCAATGTTCTTGCAGACTCTATAGATGGGGCAGACGCGCAGCCCGTAGCGGGGGAGCGTCCTCAGCAGCTCTTCTTGTGTGCGGAATGTTATGCCGACAGTCTGGCCCACATCGTAGCAGAAGATATGCAGCTTGCGCTGGGCGGTGATTTTCGGGTCGAGCTGGCGCAGCGAGCCGGCGGCGGCGTTGCGGGGGTTGGCGAAGAGCGGCTCGCCGCGCTCCTCGCGCTCTTCGTTGAGCTTGCGAAAGTCCGCGATCTCCATGTAGATCTCCCCGCGCACTTCGAGCCTCCTGGGAATGGGCAGATCCTTGGGCTGGCGCAAGCGCAAGGGGATGCTTTTAATAGTCTTGAGATTCTGGGTGACATCCTCGCCGGTCTCGCCGTCGCCGCGAGTCGAGCCGAGCACAAAGACCCCATCTTCGTAGACGAGCTCGACGGCCAGCCCGTCGAATTTTGGCTCGGCGACGTATTCGATTTTGTCTATCTCCGCGAGCTTTTTGACGCGGGCGTCGAACTCTCGCACTTCGTCGTCGGAGAAGGCGTTGGCCAGGCTGAGCATGGGGATGGAGTGCTTGACGGTCTTGAACTCCGTCTGTGGGGGAGCGCCGACGCGCTGAGTGGGGGATGTGGGCGATTTGAATTGCGGGAACTGCTCTTCGAGCTGTTGCAGCTCGCGCAGCAGCTTATCGTACTCAGCGTCGGAGATCGTGGGTTGGTTTAAGACGAAGTAGTTATAGTTGTGCTGTTCGATCTCCTCGCGGAGCTCTTCGATGCGGCGGCGGGCTTCTTCCGGCGACAGCTTCATACTCACATACTAGCGCTTCTTGAGGCGGTCTTCCAGTCGGTCAATGAGCCTAGCGAGCTTTGTAAAGACAATCAGCGCCCCGACGGCGACGAGCAGCGCCGAGACCGCCAGCACGACCCAGGCGAAGCTGGTGACCAGATCTGTCAGCGTCATGCTTGGCATTATGACAGATCGGGGGAAGGGAAGTCAAACTCTCTACAAACTCTGCTGGATGGGTTTATAATGTGAAAAGAGGAGGCAGCCTATGTCAAAGTGGTTTTGTGTCGCTATACTTTCGGCTTTGGTGGCACTCACCCAGGCCAGCGAACAAGAGCAACCCACGTGCACCCTCACAGTACAGCCGGAGCAGTCCATTCAGGCAGCTATTGACAGTGCCCCTGAAGGCGCAGTCATCTGCATGAGCGCGAACAACTTCCCGTATACGGAGCATCTGACGATCACAAAGAGCCTGACGCTGCGTGGTGCCGGAAGAGACAAGACGTTCCTGACAGGCAAGGAAATCGGCGATAAGCCAATTATCCATATCAAGGGCGATAAACCAATCGAAGTCGTCCTTGAGGATTTCACGGAGTCGTGGATGCCCGGGAGCGAATTTCTGCCTGAGCTTTCTGGGGTCTACGTTCAGGGCCAAGCCAAGGTCGCAATCCGCAACATGGAAATCCGCCGCAACAGTCATGGCATCGTCGTCACGGATATGGCCCAGCTCCAGCTTGACAACGTGGACATTCACTGGAACACGTGGAGAGGGCTGTTGGTGTTGAACTCCGCTGAGGTGACGATCAGAAATTCCTTGATTAGGGAGACTGGGTACGCTGACGGGATCTTCGTGGGGCATTCTGCTCGCATGACGCTTGTGGCTACTACGGTGAGCGATAACGGTCGGGGGCTAACTGTAGCCGGCTCCGCCCGCGTGACCATCTCTGAGAGTCGCTTTGTGAACAACAGTTGGTGCGGCTTAACAGTGGCGACGGCGGAGGCCCAGGTGCTCGGGCCTCCTCAAGAGTTCCAAAGTAACGGGGCTGATCTGTGCGGCTTTGCTCCTGCCTCGCTGCGGAAGCCTTTGGCCCCGCAGACTGAGAAGACTGAACTCACTGTTCCTGGTGACTATGCGAATCTTCAAGAAGCTATAGATGCGATTGCCCCTGGGGGCATGATCACGATAGCTCCGGGCATCTATGAAGTGGGATTGACGCTGTGGAAGCCTGTGACGCTCCGTGGGGCCGGGCCGGAGCAGACGCTCTTGAAAGCTCTGACTGGGCGCGGGCTTGTAGGCTCTATGATCGCTGGAATCTCTGGGATACAGCTAGAGAATCTAGCGATCACGACCGAAGGGCGAGGAAGCGCTCTGCTCATCGCTGGCCAGGGGCAGCTCAGCAATGTCAAGATTTTCGATAATGGCTTCGACGGGCTTGCGATATTTGGTCCTGCTGTCTTCGAGGTGCAAAGCAGCTCTATCATTGGCAATGGCACTTTCCCAGAGTGCTCGATGGGATGGGTGATTTGCAACGGGATTGCGCTCTCCGGCCAAGCCCAATTGAAGCTGACTGACTCAGTCATAAGAGAGAACTGGGATTGGGGGATCGCCGCTGCACTCACGCAATGCGGCTTCCCATCCGACGCTTTCACGGGGACGGTGACTTTCGAGGGCACGAATATCATTGAGGGCAACAATCGCTGGGGGAACCAGAAGGGCATGGGCAATCCGGGGAGTCACCCTTGGAATAGCCCAGCTGTGCCCGATGGGCAGGTCTGCTTGCCCTAAATCTGGCTCCTACTTTACGATCTTAGGGATGTGCACGGGCCGGCCGTGTTTCATCGCATAGAGCGTCGCGATGAACGCCTTCTTGATCTTCTCAAGCTCTGCTAACGTCAGCGGCGCCTCACGAAGCTGCCCGTCTTCGATGCGCTCGCGGATCGCCTCCTCGACGAGCGTCTCGATCCGCGACCCGTTCTCGATAGACCGCGACGCCGCTTCGATCCCGTCAGCAAGCATCACGATCGCTGTCTCTTTCGTCTTGGGCAGCTCCGCATCATAGCGAAAGTCATCTATGGAGCACTCGCTCTGGCCCTCCCGCAGAGCTTTTAGATAAAAATAGCGAATCACTGAAGTCCCGTGGTGCTGCGGGATGAATTGTAAAACGTCTTCTTTCAGCCCGTAGCGGCGCCCCAGCTCGATCCCGTCACGAATGTGCGCCGTAATGATCGTCTTGCTGAGGCTTGGAGCGAGCTTATCATGGGGGTTGAGCCCGTTCTGTTGGTTCTCTAAGAAGAACTCTGGGCGGACGATCTTGCCGATGTCGTGATAGTACCCACCGACTTTCGCAAGGAGCGGATCAGCCCCGATAGCTTCAGCGGCCGCTTCGCTGAGGTCAGCTACCGTGAAGCTATGATGGTACGTGCCGGGGGCTTTCTCGCGGAGCAAATCTAATAACGGATGCAACGGGTTGAGCAGCTCCATCAGCCCCAGGGGGCTTGTCTTCTGGGTGATCTGCTCGGCGAGCGGCAGCAAGCCCATCATTAAGAGAGTCGTCAGCGGGCCGCTGGCCGCTGCCCACACGAGCGCATCGGGGCGGAAGCCCCCCCACATCAGCGTGCCGCTCCCGTAGACGAGCACATTGGCCAGCGCGATCTCCAGGCCGCCTATCGCTAAATCCGAGAGCTTGCTGAACCGAGCCACACAGAAGATCGCCACCAAACCCCCGGCAAAGGCGATCAGCCCCGCCAGCGGCGGCCCCAAAAGCTCCACCACAAAAGCCACAAGCAGATTCGTCGCCACCCCCATAGCCCGCCCCACAAAGAGCGCCACCAGCGCCGCGGCCAAGGGAGCCGGAGCAAGATAGGGCACCCACGGATGGACAAGCTGAGCCATGAGCGCGACAGAGAAGATCAAGCCCGCCGTGAACGCCATCAGCCGCAGGGACACCCCCAGGCGCTGAGCTACAACCCCAAAAGCCCCTTGCGCCAGCCCCAAGAGCACCCCTTGCGCGAGGATCTGCGTCCAGGGCAGAACGTGAATCTCTAGCGTGGGCGCCAGCCGGAACGCCCCCAAGGCCGTCAACGCTGCCCACAAGAGAGCAAGGACAGAGATAAATTGAACAGTCTTCAGATCAACGGCTCCAAAATCTGCACTGAGAACGGCGAGCTCCGCACTACGTCTTGGTCTTGCCTTCGCTCTTCTCATACGCTTCAATAATCTTCTTCACCAACGGATGCCGAACGACGTCGCGCTTGTCCAGATAGACAAACGCGATGCCCTCGATATTCTTCAAGATATTCTGCACGTCCTTTAGCCCAGACTTGCCCTTCTGTAGGTCAATCTGGGTAATATCCCCGGTGATCACGGCTTTGGATTTGAACCCCAAGCGCGTGAGGAACATCTTCATCTGGGTGGCTGTCGTGTTTTGAGCTTCATCGAGAATGATGAACGAATTGTTGAGGGTGCGCCCGCGCATGAAGGCCAGCGGCGCGATCTCGATCCGCCCGTTCTCCATCAAGCGCTTGACTTCTTCGTAGGGGATCATATCGAAGATCGCGTCATAGAGCGGCCGCAGATAGGGGCTGACTTTGGCTTCGATATCTCCGGGCAGAAAGCCCAGCTCCTCCCCAGCTTCGACGGCTGGGCGCGTCAAGATCAAGCGATGGCATAACCCGCGCTTCAGATAGTCTATCGCTACGGCGACGGCCAGGTACGTCTTGCCCGTCCCTGACGGCCCGATCCCAAAGACGATATCGTTCTCGCGGATCGCTTGGACGTACTTGGCCTGCCCGATGGTCTTGGGGCGGATCTGCTCCCCCCAGTGGGTCGTCTGAATGGGCTCAGAGAGCACCCCCTCTATGCTCTCTGATTCTTTGATCTGCTCCGAGAGATACCGCACTTCGTCAGGGGTGGGGACGTGGCCGCTGTGCACGACTTCCAAGAGCTTTTGGAAGAGGCTAGAGACGCGCTCAACTTCCTCCTGGGGGCCTTCGATCCGCACCGTGCCCCCACGGTGGGCGAGGCGCACCTCAGTAAAAAGCTCTCGGATGACTGCAAGATTGCGATCGAATTGCCCCAAGACAGCTGTGGCTTCTTCCCCCAGCGGGATCTCTTGGTGAGTACTTCGCTCTACCACCGATTCTCCTCCATAAAGTATCATACCCACTGCCCAGGGGCTTGTCAAAAGCTCCGAATATGCTAAACTAAGCTGTCATGTTGGTCGATCGGTATCTCATTCGAGAGATGCTCTTCCCGTTCGTGCTGGCTGTCGTGGGCTTTGTGCTCTTCATCGTGCTCAATCTGATTCCGCAGCTCTCGGACTTCATGCTCGACCGCAATATCTCTATCGCGACGATCTTTCAGATGCTAGGGTATCGGTTGCCAGAGCTCTTAGTCTACGGGCTGCCGGTGGGAGTGCTGTTTGCGATCTTCTGGGCATTGGGAAGATTGAGCCACGATCGGGAATTGATCGCCCTGCAGGCGGCAGGATTCTCCTTGCGCAGATTGATGCTCCCCGTGGTCTTGATGGGCCTGATCACGACTATGGCCGCGTTTGCCGTGGGGGAGCTGTGGATGCCCTGGGCCAACCATCGCTATTATGATCTCTTGCGGGAGATCTTCTTCATGCGCTCGGTCCCCCAGATCCGCGAGTCCACGTTCATAAAGCTCAGCGAGACGGCTTATGCGTACATTGAGCGCTACGACCCCGCGACGAAAAAGCTTGTGAACGTGATGATCTTCGACAAGGGGGGCGGGGAGTACCTCGCGGAGCTTGAGGGGCGCTTCCCCAAGATCATCGTCGCTGCTGAGGGGGTCTGGGACGGCGACTATTGGCGCTTAACCGACGGCAAGCTCCACAAGCTCACTCCTGATGGTCGCTTCGAGTACACGGTGACGTTTGAGAAGCTCTCTTTGCGGGCGGGGCCGTTCTTGCAGCGGCTCTTCGTGGAGCAGCGGACCCCGCATGAGATGAGCATTGCGGAGCTTTTCCGGCAGATCGAAGTGCTTCGCCGCAGTGGCTTGGGAGCAGAGAGCTTGATCGTGGAGGTGCACTCGAAGATCGCGGTGCCCTTCTCCGCGCTGATCTTCGCGCTCTTTGGGGCACCGCTCAGCTTGATCTTTGCCCAAGGGGGAGCGCCGCGGGGGCGCGCAGCCGGCGTGATCATCAGCGTGCTTTTGGTCGGATGCTATCAGGGATTATTACTATGGCTCTCGACGTTGGGCAAGCGCGGGGTGCTGGACCCTGTGCTCGCCCCGTGGGCGCCCAATCTGCTCTTCTTGGTGATCGGGGTGGTGCTGTTGATCTGGCTCGATCGGCTCAGCCGGCTCGATCTGTTTGCACGGCTGCGGCGGCTCGTGCCGTTCGCGCTCATTATAGCGCTGGGAAGCGCAAACGGATGGGCGCAAGAGCTCCCGCCCCTCGCGCTCGATCTCCACGCCGATCGCTTGACTGTTACGCATGATTGGAGCGAGATCTCCGCCGAGGGCCATGTCGAACTAAGCTATGAGAAGAGCCATCTGACGGCGCACAGAGTGCAAGCACGACGCTCCTCAGAGCAGTGGCAGATCGTTGCCGAGGGAGAGGTCGTCTTCGAAGAAGAGGGCCTGAAGGCCCAGGCGGAGCGCCTGGAGCTTCGTATTCGCCGGGATGGCGCCTCGTGGCAAACCGACGAAGCGCTCCTTGAGAGGGCTCAGATCACGTATGAGCAGGGGACCTTGACGGCAGCCGAGATCCAGATGAAGCCCTCCTGGGTCGCGCACGTTCGAGACTTCCTTGGGGAGACACGCTTTGAGAGCGCCGCGAAAAAGCAAGAGATCTTGCGATTTGCGGGGAGCGCAGCGCGCGCGACCTTCTCCCCAGAAGGGCATCTGAAGCTCTTGGAGATCACTCGCGGCGAGGTGACGACGTGCTCGTGCGGCCCCATCTCGTGCTCAGATTATTCGCTCGCTGCCGGGACGGTGCGCCTGGAGCCCAACGAGTCCATCTGGGCCACAAATATCACCCTGAAGACGTACGGAGTCCCGGTCTTCTGGGCCCCGGTCTACTTTGCCTCGCTCAAAGAAGAGACGAAGAACCCCCTTCTGCCCGATTTTGGGCAGATCCCTGAGCGGGGCTGGTATCTGCGCTGGCGCTGGCCCTTCGTGATAGATAAAGACAACACCGGCACCGTGCTCATAGATTACTATACGAAGCTCCCTGAGGTGGGCATGGGGATCGAATATCGCTATAGATTCTTCTCTTCGCAGGGGCAGATCTCGGTCTATCGCCTGGTGGGGCGCGGGGAGTCGTGGGCCACAGATTGGACCCATCGAGCGACGCTGCCCTTCTCTATGACGCTGTCGGGGACGATCTCCTGGCGGACTGGGGTGCTCCAGCAGGAGATTCAACGGCTCTCCTCGCGGATCGCCCTCTCGGGAGGCGCTCATCTTGTGCGTTGGAATGTGCTGTGGAGCCGCGATCAGTATTTAGTTCTGCCGGAAGAGCGCGAAGAGACGGTGCTCTATCGCTTTTTAGAGAAAGCCCCAGAGTTTTCGCTCTCGCTGGTGCCGCTGCGCATCGGGTCGCTGCCCCTCTCGGTACTGGGGACGTTCAGTTGGGGACGGTATCGCGAGAAGAAGCTCGATCAAGAGAGCCTCGATGAGAGTGCCCGCTGGGACGCCCTCATAGGAGTGCAATCGTTAGCACTGGGGAACGAGCTCATCACGGTGCAGGGGAGCGCGAGCTATCGGCTCTCATTCTATGAGCCAGCTCAGCACCGCCGAGACGCCTATGAGCTGACTGTAGGGATGAGCCTGCGCCCGCTCCCTGGGGTGAGCGCAGAAGCGACGTACTCATATAGAAGAGTCTTCGGGCAGAGCCCTTTGAGCTTCGATACGCTCACCCTTGTGCACACGTTGGCAGCGCGGGCGACCTGGGCCACTGTGCCCTTCAGGCCCGCCCTCTCCGTCCGTTACGACTTTATAAAGAGGGCTTTCGAGCCGCTGCAGATCTCCCTCAAAGAGACGCTCCTTGGGCTTGAGACGCGCTTCGATGTTGAGTACGATCTGAACGCATATCTTTTGCAGAGGGTGGGGCTGACAGTGAGCGCGAGCTTGCTGAATCTTCAGCTCTCTACGGGGTATAAGTTTGCGGAGCGCCAGTTTGAAGATACGATTCTGAAGATAAGCTGGGGCGCGCATCGTCTCGGAGCGAACTTCGATCTCAATCGTTTCGCGCTCAGGCGATTCAATCTGGAGACACAATGGCTTTGGAACGAGTGGGAGCTGACGTTTGGGGGCGAGTACGATCTTGGGGCGCAGCGGTGGACGGCGCTGCAATTGGGGATAGTCAAGCAGTTCTGTCGCGGGTGCTGGCAGCTTGGGCTCTACAGCGATAGCCAACGGATCTGGGTCCAGGCCCAGATCAACGCTTTCCCCACGGCGCGGGTGCGGTACTCGCCCACCGATAGCCGATTGTCGTTCGGCTCGCCCTAGCTGCACGCGCCGCGCTTTTTGAGTATACTCAGTGGGGTGATCACTCGCCTATGGAAGTACGGACCATTTGTTTTGTGGGACACGCCAGCTCAGGCAAGACAGCGCTCGCAGAGGCGCTCCTCAAGCGGGCGGGCCATGAGGCCAAGTTCGATTTCACTCCCGAGGCCAAAAGCCGCGGACACTCGGTAGATCTTGGGGTGGGCAGCCTCGTCCAGGGGGAGAAGCTCCTCCAGATTCTCGATACCCCTGGCTTCAGCGAGTTCATCGAGGAGGTCTATAAAGCCCTCTGGGCCTCAGAGGCGGCCGTGCTCGTGATCAACGCGGAGAAGGGCGTCGAGGTCCACACCGAAAAGGCGTGGGAGCTCATCCGCAAGTTCAAAAAGCCCGCTCTCGTCCTGATCAACAAGCTCGACCTGCCCAACGCGAACTTCTCTCAAGCCGTCGAGTCCGTGCGGACAATGCTCCCTGGACGTTTCGCCTTCTTGCAGTTCCCCATCTATGAAGGGTCGAACTTGGTGGGCTATGTCGATCTCATTGAGAACAAAGCGATCTATGGGGACAAGCGCAAGGGCGAGATCCCAAGCACTCTCCAAGGGACTATCGCAGCCGAGCGCGAGAAGCTCTTAGAAGTGCTCGCCGAGGCCAACGACGAGCTGATGGTGCACTTTTTAGAAGGGCAGGAGATCCCCACGGAAGAGATCAAAGCTGCGCTCCAGGAGGCCTTGAAAGCGCAGCTCTTCAGCCCAATTCTCTGCACTTCAGTAGCTACTGGCGTAGGCATAGATGCCCTGCTGGGGTTCCTCCAGACGGCCACCCCAGCGTTTGCTGCCGCGCCCAATGGGAGCTTCCTTGCTCAAGCGTTCAATCTCTTCTCCGATCAGTATCTGGGGAGGCTCGCTTTCTTGAAGATCTCGCGGGGGCAGCTCTCCGAAGGGGACACGATCGTCAATATCAATACTGGGGCGCAGGAGCGCGTCAAGGAGATCTTACGGTTCCATGGGGATAAGACGGAGAAGATCCCCCAGGCCCGCGCCGGGGAGATCATCGCGTTAGCGAAGCTGAGCGATTGTAAGCTGGGCGAGACGTTTGCCGCTGAGGCCACGGTCCAGCCCCTCCCATGGATAGAGTTCCCCAAGCCGGTCTTCGCCCGCGCCGTCACCCCTGAAACCCAAGCTGACGACGAGAAGATGAGTAGCGCCCTCAAAGAGATCGCCAGCCTCAAAGCCACTTTGGATTTCTATCGCGATAGCGTGACCCACGAAGCGATCCTGGCGGGGCTGGGCGACACCCATCTCAATGTCTTTGTGGAGCGCTTGAAGAATCGCTACGGGGTCTCGGTGAAGATGCATCGTCCGCATGTTCCGTATAAAGAGACGATCCTCAAAGTGGCTCAGGGGCAATACAAACACAAAAAGCAGAGCGGCGGGCGCGGCCAATACGGCGAAGCCCATCTTCGGGTCGAGCCCATCCCTGGGAAGACCTATGAGTTCGTGGACGAAGTCAAAGGTGGTGTCATCCCTAGGGAGTTCATCCCCGCTGTCGAGAAGGGCGTTCTTGAGGCGATGCAGCAAGGGATCTTAGCTGGATACCCTATGACTGACATCCGCGTAGCGGTCTATTACGGGAGCTATCACGAGGTGGACTCGAACGAAATATCTTTTAAGATCGCTGGGGCGCATGCGTTTCGGCTGGCAGCTCAAGCGGCGCAGCCGGCCCTGCTCGAACCCATCTATAAAGTGACGATCTGGACGCCCTCGGACTTCACCGGGGATATTATTAGCAATCTCAACGGGAAGCGCGGACGGATCTTGGGGATGGGGATGGCCGAGGAGTCAACCGATAGCCATATAAAGATTGACAAGATCGAGGCCGAAGTCCCCCTCGCGGAGATGCTCGACTATGCGTTGGAGCTCAAATCGCTCACCCAAGGACGAGCCACGTTCCAGATGGAGTTTGTCCGCTATCAAGTCGTGACCAGCGAGAAGCTCACGGAAGAGTTACTCAAGCGCGAAGGGAAGACCTTAGGCAAGCCCGCAGCTGAAGCGAAGTGATGATAAAGCTGACTATTAAGACTCAAGCCAAGCAAGAGCTGATTGACATTACCGAGCGAGTGCAGCGGGCGGTGCGCGAGCTGGGGATAAGCGAGGGCGCGTGTGTGCTCTTTGTGCCGCACACCACCGCCGCGATCACCATCAATGAGCACGCAGACCCTTCCGTCAAAGAAGATATTCTCACGGCTTTGGGTAAGTTAGTGCCCGCAGGGCCGTTCTACCAACACGCCGAGGGGAACGCCCACGCCCATATTCGCGCGAGCTTAGTGGGGCACTCGGTCACGGTGCCCATTGCTGACGGGAAGCTGCTCTTGGGGACGTGGCAAGGGATCTTCTTCTGCGAGTTTGACGGGCCGCGCCAGCGTGAAGTTTGGATCACGCGCGCGTAGCACGGCCTCGCGGAAGGCCTGCCCGCGTTCTTCATAATTTCGGAACTGATCGAAGCTCGCGCAGGCCGGGGAGAGCAGGCACGTCGCCCCAGGGTAACGCAACGCCCGCGCGACCGCCTCGGAGAAATCTTTGACAAACGAAAATTGCGTGATCTGGGCTGCTTGCAGGGCCTGGGCGATCTGAGGTGCGGCTTCGCCCATTAAGAGAATCTCGCAGATCGGCTTGGAGCGCAGCGCCGCAGCCAGCGGCGCAAAGTCGAGATTCTTATTGCGCCCGCCTAAGATCAACACTAATGGCTCTTCAAAAGCGTCGAGCGCCGCGAGCGTGGCGTGGACGGTCGTCGCCTTGGAATCGTCATAGAACTTCACCCTGTTGATCTCTGCTATGAACTCCTGGCGATGGGGGAGGCGCACGCGGGAGCAGATCTCTGGGGATGGAAGAGGCATATCGGGGACGAAGGCGCGCGCTGCCGCCCACGCTGCTGCAATATCTCTTTTGAGATGAGCGGGCGCCTTCAGAGAGCTCAGCTCTGGGAGCAGCTCATCATAATAGACGATCCGGGAGCGGGGGCGCTTGGGGAGGGAGAGATCCCTCGGAAGCACTAAGAGATCACGTTCGGTTTGGTTCTCGAAGATCCGACACTTCGTAGAAAGATACTCAGAGAAGTTCTCGTGACGATCGAGATGGTTCGGCGCGATATTTAAAAAGACTGCAACAGCGGGCCGAAAGCTCTCGATGGACTCAAGCTGAAAGCTGCTCACTTCCAAGACGACGATGGTCTCTGGAGTAATCTCGTTAAGATGGGCGATGAGCGGTGTCCCGATGTTGCCTGCGCTGAGGGCTCTCCGCCCGCTTTGGGCGAGCAACTCTTCGATGAGTTTTGTCGTGGTGCTCTTGCCGTTGGTGCCCGTCACAGCAATAATTTTCTCGCTGGGACAGAGACGATACGCGAGCTCCAACTCGCCCCAGACGGGAATACCCCGCTTGCGAGCGTGTTGGACGATAGGAGTTTTTATAGAGACTCCAGGGGAGAGGACGATCAGCTGGGCAGAAGCGAGAGCGCGCTCGGTGTGGCCGTGTTCCTCAAAAGCGATGCCCAGCTGGGTAAGCTCGGCTTTAATTTGTTGATCGAGAGCCCCTTGCTCACTGACGAAGACGTCAGCTCCTAAGTGGCGCAGGGCACGAGCGGCGGCGAGGCCGCTGCGCCCAGCCCCTAAGACCGTAACAGAGCGATACACAGCTCGATCCTAGCTGTGCCCACTTTCCTAGGGAAGGAAGAGGGTCAGGACTCTTCGAGACACTGGGCCAGACGGTTCTCTAACACTTGGTCATAGCTGAAGTTCTCAAGCCGGAGGAAGTGCTCCGCGACTTGGAGGAGCGCCGCCTGGGGGACAAGCCCCACGATCTCGCTCCCCACGATGGGCACCCCCCAGCGGTCGGCCTCGCACTTGATCAGCTCAAAGACTTGATAGAGCGGGGTCTTCTCGAAGTTCGTCAGATTCATAGAGACTTGGACGATGCCCCGGCCCTCCAGAGCAAATCCTAACGCTTTGACATAGCGCAGGCCGCCATCAGAACCCCGGATCGCCTTGGCAATGCTCTTAGCAATCTCTAAATTATTTGTCCCCAGGTTGACGTTGAACGCGATCAGAGGGGGTCGGACACCCACCGCAGTGACCCCCGCCGTGGGATGAACGAGGCGTTCGCCAAAATCGGGGGCCCAGTCGGGCTCTTGGATCTTCTTGAAGAAGTTCTCAAACTCCCCCTTGCGGATGTTGGCGAGATCTTTGCGTTCTGGGCGGGTCGCCGCGTCCTCATAGAGATAGACGGGAACCTTGAAGCGCTCCCAGATCGCTTGGCCGACGCGCCGCGCTAGCTCAATGCACTCCTTCTTCGTCACCTTACGCAAGGGCACAAAGGGGATGACATCTACGGCCCCCATGCGCGGATGCTCCCCTTTGTGCTTCGTCAGATCGATCAGTTCCACGGCTTTTGCGACTAAGTTTAAGACCGCCGTCTCCACAGCTTTCGGCTCCCCGACAAAAGTGATGACCGTGCGGTTGTGATCGGTGTCGGGGTCGACATCAAGCACGATGGCCCCTGGAGTCTCGCGCACCGCCGTGACTATCGCTTCGATCTTCGAGTGATCTCGACCCTCGCTGATATTAGGCACAGACTCGACTAACGGTTTCATAGCCTACTCCTCGATCTCTTCAGTGACAGCCACAGAGAGGAGCGCTTCGGCGACGACGGTACCCTCGACGGTGGCCTGGGCTTGGGCGCGATATACTCCCGCCTTGCTCCGCTTCAGTTCAACTTCATAGATGAGTGTATCGCCGGGGTGAACGGGACGGCGGAACCGCGCCCGATCGATCCCGACTAAGTAGCCCCTCTTGCCAGGGTGCTCTTGGCTGACCAGCAGCCCCACCGTCTGGGCCAGGCCCTCTAGGATCAAGACCCCAGGCATGATGGGACGCTCAGGAAAGTGCCCCATAAAGAACGGCTCGTTGTGGGTGACGTTCTTGAGCGCTCGCACCCGCGTGCTGCTCCATCCCAACACCCGGTCAACGAGCAAGAACGGGTAGCGATGGGGCAAGATCCGCAGAATCTCCTCGGTGCCCATCTCACTGCCCTTGAGCATTGAGAATCTTCAGCACATCGTATGTAATATCTTCGAGCACTTGGGGATCGGCGTAGAGGACGACGTCCTTGCGCTGGGTCACCCAGTGATACCCACGCTCCTTAGCAACTTGCTCCACGGCTTTGATCATCTCCCCTTGGATCTGCGCGGTCAGCTCCAAGTCCAGGCGCTGGAGCTCTTGTTGGATGCGGGCTGCCTCTCGATTGAACTCCTCCTCGCTCATCAGCCCCTTCTTAAATTTATCTTGGAGGGCCTTGAGCTCGCTTTGCTTCTTCTCGGCTTCGGCGCGGAATTTCTCCACGGCCTCGCCAGTCTTCTTGTAGTCTTGGAAGACTTTTTCTGCGTTGATGTAAGCGATCCGCAGGCCCTTCCCGCTTTGGGCGAGCTGAGCTTTTAAGTCCTGGACTTCCTTTTCGAGCTGAGCGATCTTGGCGCGCAAGTCATCGAGATTTTGCGCACCCCCTTGGGACTGACATCCTCCCAACACCAGCGCCGCCGCCACAAGGCCGATCCCAAGCAGAATTCTGATTTGCATAGCGTTTCCTCCTTCGTAAGAGTTATTAGAACATCGTGCCAAAGCCAAACTGAAAGACCGGTGCGATCTGCAGGCCCGTCTCGTAGAACGGCCAGGCCAAGATGAATCGCACGTTTCCCACGAAGCCTGTCACCAAGCGCATCTCAAAGCCGAGCGACTGTCGCCATCCCACCTCCTCCGCCCACCCGGCGTCATAGTAGAAGACGCCCCAAATGTTTTCGGCGAGCTCCATGCGATATTCGAGATTGGCCAAAGCAAATCGCTCAGTGAAGCGCATCTCCCAGCCGCGCACGGTCATCACCCCGCCAAACCCAAAGCGCTCTTGCGAGGGCAGGGTCAAGCCCAGAGCCCCATAGAGCCTGACGGAGATCGTCTGGCGCTCAAGAGTCATCCAATGATGGGTCCAGATCCCTTGGAGCTTGGTGAACTCTGTGCCCACGGCGAACTTGCCCGCTTGCTCCCCCATGAAGATCACTTCGCCCCCGGAGGTTGGGAAGAGTGGGTTATTTCTCGTGTCGTGGACCACATCCAGCCCCAGGGACATAATTAAACTCTTCTCGTTGATGGGCTCAGCCTTCCAGACGTTCTCGTAGCGGAAGCGCAGCGTCAGCGTGAGATTGGACAGCACGGGGTAGCTCACGGCGAAAGTCGCGCCTGCCTTGGTCATCTCGTGGGGTTTGGGATCGGTCTGCTGCGATGTGTTGTTGAAGAGCGAGACCTCGACGGAGTTGTACTCTCTGAAGTACGCGGTCGTCTTATAATTCACGGAGTAATTGAGGACGGCTTTGCCGACCAGCCCGCGATCAACTGACAGATCGAGATCTTGGGCTGTCCCCAAGATATTCTTCCATCCCAAGCTGAATTGCCCCACCAGCCCCACCTGAGGGTTGTAGCTCAAGCCTCCCTTGAGATTGCCAAGCTGATCTTCTTCGACGACGCTGACCAACAGTTCTACTTCCCCGGTGGACTCGTCGAGCACCTTGGGTTGGATGTTCACGCCATCTTGCTTAAAATATCCCAACTGCAAGAGATTTCTGAAGCTGTCGCGCAAGGGGTTCTCGTTGACGAGATCCCCTTCCTTCAGGCGCAGCGCCTTGCGGATGACCATCTCCGAGGTGCACTGTCGCGGGAATTCCAACACCTTGGGGATGATCACAGACTTGGCGCCGGGCTTGCACGCGTTGGAGATCGTGACTTTGGTGATCTTCCCCTCGGTGATGCGCACGGTGAGCACGCCGTCTGCAAGAGACTCTTTGATGAAGTTGACTAATATATAGCCCTCGACGCGATAGAGGTCGTAGACGCGCTTGAGGGCCGTCAAGAGCGCAAAGTTATTGACCGGCCCCTGAGGGAGCTTCCCGATGAGAGCTTGCAGACGTTTCAGAGGGTAGACTGTCGCTCCGGTGAGCTGAATTGCGCGAATCTCCGTGGGCTCT
>JAPWVB010000062.1 GCA_028275205.1 Candidatus Acetothermia bacterium | reverse complement strand
CATGTCGGTATGGCCTCTGAGAGCTCGCACGAACGTGCCGTCATCAGCACGATAGAGAAAGATCTGCCCAAACCCCGCCGGTGACGCTAACAGTTTCGCATTCGGCTCATAAGCCAGACTCTGCCCGCTGAGATACGTCCGCAGCCATACGGCATTCTGGAGCCACTCCGGGACGCCCTGCTGTGCACTCCCCAGACTCCCCACCACCGCGCACACTCCCAAGACAGCCCACAATCGCCGCATCGTGATCGCCTCCTTCACGTTGCTTGTGCCTCTGGCGCTCGTTATTATGAAGCAATCTCTGCGCAAACGCAACAGGAGGCCCGATGTTGCCCAAAGAGACGCTCAAAGACAAAGTCGCGATCATCACCGGAGGTGGGACGGGATGAGGGAAAGCGATGGCGAAGGAGCTGGGAGTTAGGTCCCCTCAAAGGAGGCAGATCATGAGCTATCAGACGATTCTCTACGAGGTCGCCGAGGGCGTGGCCACGATCACCCTCAATCGTCCCGACGTGCTGAACGCGGTCAATCTCCCGATGGCACACGAGCTGCTCCACGCGATAGAAGCCGTGCGCGCCGATGCCAGCGTGCGCACCGTGTTACTCAGCGGGGCTGGACGCGCTTTCTGCGCCGGCGCTGATCTCGTCAACATGGGTGAGGGGTTCGATCCCAGCAACCCTGTGCACGTCCGGCGCGCGCTCGTCGAGTCTTTCAACCCCATAATCTTAAAAATCTTCGAGATGGAGAAGCCCTGGATCGCTGCGGTCAATGGAGCTGCTGTTGGAGGAGGATGTCAGTTAGCCCTCGCGTGCGATCTGGTGCTGATCGCTGAAGACGCGTACTTTTGCGAGATCTTCGCGCAGCGCGGCCTAGTCGTAGATGCGGGCGGGCTCTTCTTGCTCCCGCGGATTGTTGGGCTGCACAAGGCGAAGGAGCTCGCGTTCTTTGCCGAGAAGATCTACGGCCCGCAGGCAGTCGAGCTTGGGCTGGCCAATAAGTGTGTCCCAAGAAGCGAGCTGCTTCCCCAAGCGAGAGAGTGGGCCAAGCGTCTTGCTCAAGGCCCGACGGTCGCACTGGGCTTGATGAAACTTGGCATGAACCGCGGACTGCAGATGACGCTCCACGACGTGATGCACTACGAAGCTCACGCACAAGCGTTAGCGGTGCAGACGCACGATGTGCGAGAGGGTCTGCAGGCGTTCATCGAAAAGAGATCTCCGAAGTTTCAAGGACGATAAAAATCTTCGAGCAATTTATACGCGATCACAGCCGCTGCCGCCGCGACCGTGAGCGAGCGCGTCACCCCCAACATGGGGAGCTCGACGATCACGTCCGCAAGAGCCAAGACTTCTTGGGAGATGCCGTGCGTCTCATGGCCCACCACCAGCGCCGCCGGAAACCGAGCGCTCAGCTTTGCGTACGAGACGCTGTTGGGGTGCTGCTCCACAGCGATGATCGTCTTCCCTTGAGCTTTGAGCTCTCGGATCAACGAGACGATATTCGGGTGATACTCCCAGGGCACCCACTGCTCAGTGCCCACGGCCGCTTTGTGGATGCGCGGATTGGGAGGCGTGGGCGTCTGCCCGCAGAGGTAGATCTTTTCTGCAGCGACGGCATCAGCGACGCGGAAGAGCGCCCCGACGTTAAACGTGTCTTGCACGTTGTCTAAGACAAAGCTGATGGGCTGGCGCGGGATGGCTGCGATCTCTTCCGGGGTCGGCGTCCCCTTACGCAGCGCGCGCGGCGGAAGTTTTTGCACTGCACGCTCCCCTTTGCTTTGACCTCCAAGAGGACTTAAAGACTGCATCAAACCAACCATTCGTCGGACTGCCACATAACACCCTGCTCGTCAGCCAATCTCTGAATCTCCGTCCACAAACCTTCAACAGCTCGATAGATTTCTCCGGCACTGCTCGGCTTGAAGCCCGCCAGCACACTTAAGCAGCTCTCAAAATCTTTAGGCAAAATCATAAACTTACGAACTTCTTCCCAGACCGTGCTGCCGCTTGTGAAATACTTGCGGTTCGCCAGCCCCAACCACATGATCGAGAACCATAGGAATCTTCCGGCCCACCAGCGCAGATTCTCTTCGTGATGATGCTCCCATGCTCCGCGAATCTTCTGCACCAGTTCGTAGAGATCCTCAGCGATGAGCTGTGCCTGAGCCGCGCGAAAATCTTTGTCTTTGAGACTTCCGACAGCTTGCCGAGCTTGAGCGAAGAAATTCTCTCGCTCAAAGAGCACCACTTGCTGACGATACTGCCCCGCCCAGATGGGCCAATCCGTGTCCACGCTCCCCGCGCGGCGCAAGTAGTTCTCAGCGTGTTCGTAGTTGATCTCGATTTTCATGCCCGATCTGTGCACGTATTCAACATCGTGCTCGTCCACGGAATCTGAGGTGATCGCCTTCAACTCAATATCGCTGTACGAAGTATCAGCTCCGCGCGCGACCGATCCGTAAATTGCAATTCCCAAGACAGCGTCGCCGTACTTAGCAAGAATGCGCTGCGCAAGGTCACGGGCGACGGCAAGACGATCTTCATGAGTCATCTCAGCTTGCCCCGGAGCACTCTAGCGGTAAAACTCGCTAGATCGCGAAAGAGCCCTTCGATCTGAGCTTCTTTCTCCTCAGCAGAGAGCTCGAGATACTTCTCGACGCGGGCTGCCATCTGCGAGAGCGCAGCCGAATCAGCCATCGGCTTCAGATGCTCAAAGAGCAGTCTGTGCGCGCCCTTGCGCTCCATCACCTCCAAGCCGTCGAGCATCTGACGGTGCGGCGTCCCCTCCCAAATAGAGAGAATCATCGCTTCGCGCAGCCAGCGATCCATGCTGAATTCCGCGAGCGTCCCGATTCCCCCGTAGACCTCCATGCCCCACTTGGCCGTCTGCGCCGCGAGCTCTGCCGTCCAATACTTCGCGAGATGCGCAATCAATCTGAAGAGATGATACTGCTCGGGGTACGGCGGCGTCTGACGCCAGACTCGATCTAAGAGCGTCACGGCCTCCCACGCCAGTGCAAACGCGCTCTCAAGCTGCGCTATGCGATCTTCAAACTGCTTGCGAAGCAGTGGGTGCCCGATGATCTCTTTCCCGAACGCTGTGCGCTGCTGCGCGAAGCTCAAAGCGTCCGCAAGCACCCGTTGGGTGAGGGCGACGCTCCCGACGCTGTTGGCCACCCGCGAGAGATTCAACACCTCTAAGATCAGATAGACGCCCCATTCGAGCTTGCCCAACAGATACGCTTCGCTCTCTTTCAGCTCGACCTCGCCGGTGGGCACGGAGCGCGTGGCGATCTTGTCTTTGAGTCTTCTTATCGTATAGTTGAGGGTTCCATCGTGACGGTATTTGGGGAGCAAGAAGAGCGCAAGCCCACGAACGTTCTTGGGAGCCCCTTGCGGGCGAGCTGCCACGACGGCGAGCTCCGCCCCGACGTTGCTCGCAAAGTACTTCTCGCCCGTGAGCAGCCAATGATCCCCCGCAGGCTGAGCGATCGTCTCGACGGCCGCGCCCAGGTCCGAACCGCCCTTCACTTCGGTCATCCACGTTGCACCCTGCCAGACCGACTCATCCCGCTCTAGGAGCCTTGGGAGAAAGCGAGCTTTCACGCCCTCAGACCCATATTTTTCTAGCGGCACCGCCGTAGCCAGCGAGACCGTGTACGGACAATAGAGCCCCGGATCGTAAAACGACGTCACATAGCCCAATAGATACGACGAGATCAGGGATTTTTCGTCAAAGACGCGCCAGACGATCCCGTCTTTATACCCTCGACGCAGCAGCTTCCAATACTCTGGGGGAAAGAGAATCTCGTCTATGCGCCTGCCGAAGCGATCGAACATCCTCAGCCACGGCGTGCCGGAACGGTCTATCGTCTCCGAGATCGGCTTGCCCTCGGTCTCCCAAAACGCTTCGTAGGCTCGCAAGATCTGCTCACAGGCGACAGCACCGAGCATCTGCTTCAAGAACGCCACGGGCGAAGAGAGTCTTTCCCAGCTCATAGCGCCTCCTTCTACAGACAGATTACGACAAGCTCGCCCATAAGTCAATCGCTCGCTACAATAGTCTGAATCTCTCAGAAAGGAGGTCATATGCCCGGTCGGCTCCAAAGCTTCCAAGAGTTCCGCCAGAAGATGAACGAGAAGATCCTCGCCCACGGGAACCTTCAGATCAAGAGGTTCTTCGCGCTCGACTCCCAAGCCTACCAGGATGGGGCGCTCCCCGCGAAGACCAAAGAGCTTTTGGGCTTAGTCGCCTCTATGGTCTTGCGCTGCGATGACTGCATCTCGTATCATTTAATACAATGCGCCAAGCTCGGCGTCACCGACGAGGAGCTCTTTGAAACGTTCAATGTCGCCCTGATCGTGGGGGGTTCGATCGTCATCCCGCACCTGCGCAGAGCCGTAGAGATGCTCGAAGAGATCCGACAAACCCAACACCAAGGAGGTCCACTGTGATCACCATCGAAGAGTTTCAGAAGATTGAGCTGCGCGTCGCAACCATTCTGAGCGCGGAGCGCGTCCCCAGCACAGAGAAGCTGCTCAAGCTCCAGATAGATCTGGGAAGCGAGCGCCGTCAGCTGGTCGCGGGGATCGCCAAGCACTACACCCCAGAAGAACTGATCGGAAAGCAGATCGTCGTCGTGACGAACTTGCAGCCCGCGGTCATCCGCGGGATCGAGTCGCAGGGGATGTTGCTGGCCGCCAGCACGGATGACTCCTCTCAGCTTGCTCTGGTGACGCTCCAGCGCCCTGTGCCCAACGGCTGCCGCGTCAAGTGAATTTGACGCACCATTCTCCAACATCGTAAGATAGAGCGATTCGTATCCGAAGGAGGCCAAGACGGTGAGGATCAGCGCTCTTGCTCTCGTGCTCTTGGTAGGCACAATGCTCTTGATAAGCTGCGGCGGGCCGAAGTCAGGGCAGCAGGCGGAAAGCCCCAAGACCCCGCCTCCTTCTTCTGCACCGCCCACTCCCCAACCTAGCGCGCCGCCACCGTCTCCGCCGCCTCCACCCAGCGTGAGCACCAACCCTGTAGCTATCGTCGAGACGAGCATGGGCACGTTCAAGATCGAGCTCTTTGCCGACAAAGCCCCACACACCGTACAGAACTTCATAGAGTTAGTCAATCGCGGCTTCTATAAGAATATGATCTTCCACCGCGTTGTCGCGGGCTTTGTCATCCAAACGGGCGATCCCACGGGGACCGGTCGCGGCGGCTCGGAGAAGAGCATCAAATTAGAGATTCATCCGGACTTGAAGCACGACCGCGCGGGGATCGTGGGGATGGCTCGCTCCCAAGACCCCGATAGCGCGACGAGCCAGTTCTATATTACCCTCGGCCCCGCTCCGCACCTTGACGGCAAGTACGCGATCTTCGGCAGAGTGATCGAGGGACTGGAGGTCGTCATGGCCATCGGGCAGGTCGAGGTCGGCCCCGGCGATCGTCCTGTCGTCCCTGTAGAATTGAAGTCAATCTCTCTGCAACAGTGACCTGCAAGCGAGGTGCTTATGGACTTCTCCCTTACGCCTGAGCAAGAGCTCTTCCGCAAGTCGGCCCGTGAGTTCGCGCTCAAAGAATTGGAGCCCATCGCGACAGAGATAGATCGTGCGCATCGCGTCCCGCTGGAGATCTTGAAGAAGCTTGGCGAGCTGGGGTATCTGGGCATGACCGTCCCCGAGGAGTACGGGGGCATCGGTGCGGATATGCTCAGCTATGTGGTCGTCATGGAGGAGCTGTCGCGCTCGTGCGCCTCGACTTCGACGGCGTTCAGCGTGCAGAATTCCCTCTGTAATACGCTCTTGGTCGAGTTTGGCAACGAAGCCCAGAAGAGAAAGTATCTGCCCGATCTTGCGGCGGGCAAGCGCTTTGGAGCGTTCGCGCTCACCGAGCCGGAGTCGGGCTCCGACGCCGCGGGCATGAAGACCACTGCCGTCGCCAAGGGGGATTACTTCGTCCTCAACGGATCGAAGCGCTTTATCACGAGCGCCGGGTTCGCTGATATCTTTCTGGTCTTTGCGCTCACCGATCCAGCCGCGGGCAACCGCGGCGTCAGCTGCTTCATCGTCGAGCGAGGCACGCCGGGGTTCACCGTGGGCAAAGAAGAAGACAAGCTGGGCATCCGGGGCACGAGCACCTGCGAGCTCTTCTTTGAGGACTGCAAGGTCCCCAAAGAGAATCTCGTTGGCGAGCTCAACCGCGGCTTCAAGGTCGCTATGGTTACGCTCGATTCTGGGAGAATCGCGATTGCCGCGCAGGCCGTGGGCATCGCCCAAGCCGCGCTCGATGAAGCGCTCAAATACTCTAAAGAGCGTAAAGCTTTTGGGAAATTTCTCAGCGAGTTCCAGGCGATCCAGTTCATGCTCGCCGAGATGAAGGCAAAAGTTGAAGCCGCCCGACTGTTGACGTATAAAGCTGCGTGGAAGAAAGACCGTAAGCTCGACTACATCATGGACTCTTCGATCGCCAAGCTCTACGCGGCAGAGATCGCCAGCGAGGTGACTGACCAAGCCCTGCAGATTCACGGTGGCTACGGCTATATTCGTGACTACAAAGTCGAACGGCTCTACAGAGACGCACGCATCACGCGCATTTACGAAGGCACAAGCGAAATCCAAAAACTCGTCATCGCCCGAGAACTGTTGAAAGATTGAATCACGGAAAGCACTGAAGAGCCACGGATGACACAGAAGGGATTTTCATTCCGTGCTTTCTGTGGCCCATTTCTGTGCCTCCCGTGATTCAAAGTTTGTAGCCGATCTTGCGTAAGAACTCCTTGCGCTCGGCGATCTCCTTCTCGCCCTCGATGCCCTTGGACTTGACCCCGTCAATCACGCCCAAGATGCCGCGCCCCTGCGTCGTCTCCGCGAGAACTACTTCGACGGGGTTGGCCGTGGCGCAGTAGATATGACAGACTTCGGGAACGTTTCGGACAACGTTCAGAACGTTGATGGGGTAGCAGTCCTTCAGAAAGATAATGAAGCTATGCCCGGCGGAGAGCGCCAGGGCGTTCTTCTTCGCCAATTCGATCATCTCTGAATCTGTGCCGCTCCAGCGCACGAGCGCCGGCCCCGAAGACTCGCAGAACGCCAGCCCAAACTTAATCTTGGGCACGGCGGTGACGAGCGCTTCGTGAATGTCCTC
>JAPWVB010000004.1 GCA_028275205.1 Candidatus Acetothermia bacterium | reverse complement strand
TCTTACGATCGTGCTCGTGCTCATCGGGGTCTTCGAGGCCCTCAAGAGGGCGTTCTATTGGATAGTCGGGCTGGGCTGGCTGCTCATCATCGTGAGAATTATTTTAGAAAAACTCGGAATCTAGATCTCGCCCCAGTTGGCCCCAATGTGGGCCTCAACTTTGAGAGGCACGTGCAGCGAAAACGCGCTCTCCATCGTCTGTTTGATCA
This sequence comes from Candidatus Acetothermia bacterium, assembly GCA_028275205.1. GTDB lineage: Bacteria > Bipolaricaulota > Bipolaricaulia > RBG-16-55-9 > DRXL01 > JANXCC01. Next base: position 30,180 of record JAPWVB010000004.1, on the reverse strand, counting down.
GCTGCGCGGCGCGCTCGGCCGCCTCAGCGTCGGCCTCAAAGATCAGCTCGTCGTGAATCTGTAAGAGCATATCGGCCCTGATCTCGCCCGACTGTATTCTCTCATAGACGCGCAGCATGGCAAGCTTCATAATATCAGCAGCGGTCCCTTGCACGGGGAAGTTGATCGCCTCGCGCTTGGTCTGGCTGGAAAGCTCGACGAAGTATCGTCGTCGCCCAAGCAATGTCTCAAGATATCTTTTCTCTTCGGCTTCGCGGACGACGCGCTCCATATAGGCCCGCACCCCAGGGTAGTTCTCAAAGTAATTTTTGATGAACTTCTCGGCTTCGGAGCGCGACAGCCCGGTGCGCTGCGCCAGGCCGTACCCCGTCATCCCGTAAGAGAGCCCGAAATTGATCATCTTGGCGATGCGGCGCTCCCGCGGCCCTACGCTCTCTATGGGAATATTGAAGATCGTAGCGGCGGTGCGGGCGTGCACGTCCTCGTCGCGCTCGAACGCCCCGATCAGCCCCGGATCCTCCGAGAGATGCGCCAAGACCCTCAATTCGATCTGGGAATAATCGGCCCCAATGAGCACTCTCCCCAGCGGCGCGACAAACGCTTTTCTGATCTGCCCGCCCAGCTCCGTGCGCACGGGGATATTCTGCAAGTTCGGCTCGGTCGAAGAGAGCCGCCCCGTCACGGTGATGTGCTGCTGGAACGTCGTGTGCACTCGACCCGTCTGAGTATTGATATACTCCGGGAGCTTCTTGACGTATGTGCTCAAAAGCTTCTCAAGCTCCCGATACGCAAGCAGCTTCTCTGGGAGCGGATGGAGAGACGCAAGCTCTTGCAAGACATAAGCGTCTGTGGACGGGCCGGTCTTGGTCTTGCGCAGCACGGGCAGCTTGAGCTTCTCAAAGAGCACATACGCGACTTGCTTGGGGGAGTTGGGGTTGAAATCCTGCCCAGCCAAGCGAAAGATATCTTGCAGCAGCTGAGTCGCCAGGGTTTCGAGTTCTTTGGCCTGCTCGCGCAAGATCTCTTTATCTAAGAGAATTCCGTTGAGCTCCATCTCGATGAGCACGTGGATCAAGGGCAGCTCGACTTCATAAAAGAGCTTCTCTTGGTTTTTGGAGCGCAGCTCCGGGAGCATCTTCTCTTTGAGTCTGAGCACAGCTTCGGCGTCGGCGATAGAGTACCGAGCCGCCTGCTCGATGGGCACCATATCCATCCGTTCAGCCCCAAGCTCAGAGAAATCCATCACGCCGTGCCCCAGATAGCGCCGCGCCAGCTCGTTCAGATCTTTGCGGCTCTCTGGGTCGAGCAGATACGCCGCGAGCATCGAATCGAAGACGATATTTTTTAGCTCGATCCCATAGCGCCTGAGGATCTTCGCATCGTATTTGAGATTCTGCCCGATGATCGGCTTGGTCTGGAGAATATCTTTGAGCTTTGCAATCACGAGATCGCGCGGGAGCTGCCGCGGCGCGCCAAGATAGCTGTGCGCCAGGGGGATATAAAAGCCCGCTCCCGGCTCGATCGCGAGAGAGATCCCGACGAGCTCCGCCGTCATCGCGTCTTCGCTCGTCGTCTCGGTGTCCAGCGAGATTTCTGGCGCACTCTGTAATCTCTCGATGAGCGCAGCGAGCTGCTCTTCGGTGAGCACAATCTCAAGGGCGAGCGTAGGGGCACGTTGGGCCGGCGGCGGCACGGCGGGAGCCAGTGCAAGCTCTTGCAATAGACTCCGAAATTCCAGCTCCTCTAGCAGCGCGCGCAAGCGCTCAAGATCCGGCGGCTGCGCCCGACACTCCTCAAGAGAGACGTCCAAGGGCGGAGGATTCAACTTGACGAGCTCGCGACTGAGCCGCGCTTGCTCTTGAAAAGCTTTGAGCTTTTCACTAAGCTTTTTAGGCTCGACCTTGTCGAGATTCTCTAGAAGTGCCTCGAGCGAGGGGAATTGACTCAAGAGCTTTTGCGCCGTCTTCTCGCCAATCCCCGGAACCCCTGGGACGTTGTCTACGCTATCTCCCACGAGCGCGAGAAAGTCGAGCACCTGATCGGGCCGCACCCCAAGATACTGCTGCACCCCAGCACTGTCGAGAATCTTGAGATCTCGCGTGACGTCGCGCCCCGGCTTGAGCACCCGCACGCCGTCGCCCACAAGCTGCAAGAGATCTTTATCGCCGCTGACGATCAACACGTCTAAGCCCTGGGCCGTCGCCAGAGACACCAAAGCCGCGATGATGTCATCGGCTTCGTAGCCGGGGACCTCGAATTTCTTCAGTCTAAGAGCATCCGTCAGCTCTTTGATTTTGGGAATCTGCGCGGCCAGTGCTTCGTCCATCGCAGGGCGATGGGCTTTGTATTCTGAAAATTTCTCGTGGCGGTGGGTTGGGCCGCGGCTGTCGAACGCCACCGCAACATACTGCGATGGGTACTCGCGCAGCAGCATCAAGACGGTGCGAGCATAGCCGTAGATCGCGCCGGTGGGAAAGCCGGTGCTCGTCTTCAGCTCGCCCATCACGTGGAACGCCGGATAGATGAGCGAGCTCGCGTCAATGAGTAAGATGCGCTCGGCCATGCTCTTTAGCATACCCCGACTGGGGAAGAGACGTCAAGCCCTAGATAATAACGAGAGCACCGCGAGATAGTGACAGATGCTGCCGCCCAAGACAAAGAGATGCCAGATCGCGTGGCTATAAGGAAGTCTCCGCCACGCGTAGAAAAGTACGCCTACGGTGTAGAGCACCCCACCGAAGGCTAGCCAGAACAACCCTTCTGCGGGGACGCGCAACAGCAGCTCGCGTCCAGCAATGACACACAGCCAGCCCATCAGCAAATACCCCAGCACTAAAAAGCGCCGGAACCGCTGGGCCGAAAGAGTCTTAAAAATAATCCCCACCAGGGCCAAGCCCCAAATGACCCCCAGCAGCGTCCAGCCCCACGGCCCCCGCAGACTCACCAACAGAAAGGGCGTGTACGTCCCAGCGATCAAGAGATAGATACAACTGTGATCAAGAATCTTAAAGATTCGCTTGAGCTGGGGATCGCGCACGCTGTGATAGAGCGTCGAGGCGAGATAGAGAATAACTAGCGTGATGCTGTAGACGGTGAAGCTCACGAGGTGCCATGCATCCCCATACAGCGTAGCCAAGACAATTAGGGCCATGCCCCCGATGACGCTTAAGCCGGTGCCGATGCCGTGCGTGATGCTATTGAGTATTTCTTCGCTGACGCTGTAGGGTTCTTCGGGGCCTGTTTGTGGGGTGTGGTGTACCATAATTTTATTTGCTAGCTCATGGAGCGAGAAGGCCGCTGGGGTGGGCCCAACGGCCTTCTTCTCTCTTGTGTTTACCGACCGCGGTATCCGCCGCCGCGATTATATCCGCCACTGCGGAATCCGCTGGAGCGCGCGCGCCCGCGATTGCACTCTTGGCAATAGACGGGGCGGCTCCCATCGGGCTGGAACGGCAACTCCGTGATCGCTTTGCCGCACTGAGCACACTTGAGGTTCATGCTCGTGACGTCGTACATCTTGCGCTCGAAGCCCATTGCTGTCACCCCCTTGGGGATTGATTGTAGGAAGGTTTCACCGTGACCTATCTGACGGGCGACAGATGGGCTCGCGTTTGAAATCATCCTACGCTCACTCTAGCAGATTTTTGAGAAAAAAGCAAATTCAGTGTTGCAGAGGGCTTTGCGCCTCAAGGAGATAACACAGAGCGACAGCGAGCGCATCGGCGGCGTCGTCGGGCTTGGGAATCTCTTTTAAGCGCAGAAGTTGCTTCATCATCTTTTGGATTTGGGGCTTTTTCGCGCGGCCGTAGCCCGCGATGCGCTGCTTAATCTGCAACGGCGTATAGCTTTTTGTCTGCGGGAGCTTGTGCGCCGCGAGCAACACCACCCCGCGGGCTTGCGCGACGGCCATCGCCGTCGTGCGGTTCTGCGCAAAGAAGAGCTCCTCGATCGCCAGGGCATCGGGCTTGTATTCCCTCAATAAACGTCGCGTATCTTGGTAGAGCGCGTAGAGCCGCTGCGCCAGAGGGAGATCTTTTGGGGTGCGAATGACCCCAGCTTCAAGCACCCGTGGCAATGGCCCGCTGCTTAGCTCGAGCACGGCATAGCCGGTGGTCGCCAGCCCAGGGTCTATCCCCAAGACGCGCATCGCGCTACGTGAGAAGCTCTTTCAAGATTTGGAGGCGCGGGTCACCCCGATGATTCTGGGCGCAGCCGCACTCCCCCACATTCCGATCGTGCCCGCAGACGGGACAAAGCCCCTTGCAGTCTGGCCGACAGAGCGGCTTGGGATCGAGCATGCCGCTGATCAGCCCGACTAAATACGGCTGCAAGCTGAGCTCTGTGTCTTCTAAACTATACGTGAACGCCTCGCGCTCCAGAAGATTGCCATCTTCCTCGGGCTGAAACTCTAGGTGCTCCTCCCAATCGAGCGGGGAGACGACATCGGCTAAGCAGCGGCTACACTGCTGCACCGCCGTCGCCCGAATGCGCACATCAAGAAAGATCGAGCGCTTCCGATGGACTGCCTGGCCCTGCACCCAGACGTCCCCCCGCACCACAAAGAGCTGCTCCGGCGCTGCCACGTGATAGATCTCATCGACAGCGACGGCCTTCCCTTCCATCTCGCGGAGCTTCTTTATGTTGATCGCCATACAGTTCGCCCCCTTTGGGCTCTCTGCCAGCATAGCATATCGCATCAACAATTGCCAATGCGCGCTTGTGGGCCGCCACGTCGTGCACCCGCACGATCTGCGCCCCGTTCAAGACGGCGATGACGTTGCTGGCGATCGTCCCTTCCAAGCGCTCGCTAGGCGGCAGAGGATTCTCTGCGGTGCCGCACAGCCGCCCGATGAAAGACTTCCTCGACACCCCGATCAAGATGGGGCACCCTAGCTCCCGAAACTCCCCTAATCTGCGCAAGATCTCAAGATTATGCTCGACCGTCTTGCCAAAGCCGATCCCTGGATCGATGAGAATTTTCTCGATGCCATGCGCCCGCGCAAACGCGATGCGCTCCGCGAAGAATTCTTTGATCTCGCGCACCACATCAGCATAGACGGGATTGTGCTGCATCGTCCTTGGTTCGCCTTGCATGTGCATGAGCACCACGGGGACGCCCGCACGGGCTACGACCTCGACCATGCGGCTGTCGAAGCGCAACGCGCTGATGTCGTTGACGATATTTGCCCCGGCTTCTAGGGCAGCTTCGGCCACCGACGCTTTATACGTATCGATAGAGATGGGCACGGAAGACTCTTGGCGAAGGGCACGGATAACGGGGATGACTCGACGCAGCTCCTCTTCTTCGGGGACGGGCTGGGCGCCGGGCCGGCTCGACTCCCCACCGATATCTAGAATATCTGCGCCCTCGCGGATGAGCCGGCGGGCGTGCTCCAGCGCGCTCTCCAGATGAAAGAACTGCCCGCCATCGAAGAACGAATCCGGGGTCACGTTCAGAATTCCCATCACCAGGGTGCGCCTTCCCACCCCCGAAAGGACATTGGTCATTTGGTCTCACCCGATCTGTACTATAGCATAATGCATAAGGGCGCTCAAGGCGTGTTCCCTTGCGAACTGGCGATCTGGTCGGTACAATGGGCGCAATCCCAATGTACCCACCAGGAGGAATCCCGTATGATCGAAGTCTTGCTGACTCAGAGCGTCGAGAAGTTAGGCGAGCCAGGAGATATCGTCAAGGTCGCGGAGGGCTACGCGAGAAACTATCTCTTCCCGCGCAAGCTCGCGGTGCTGCCCACACCGCACAACATCGCGCAATATAAAAAGATTCGCGAGCAGCGCGAACTCGAACTCAAAGCTCGCGAGGAGTGGGCGCGCGCCGCTCAAGCCAAGCTCGACGGCTTTGCGCTCACGTTCTTGCGCAAGGCCCACGACGGCAAGCTCTATAGCTCCGTGCGCCGCGAGGAGATCGCTCAGCAGATCTTCGAGAAGCTGGGCATCGAGATCCCCAAGGACAAGATCGAGCTGGATGCCCCCATCGAGAGCTTGGGGGTCCATCCCGTCAAGATCTCCCTGTATAAAGACATTACCGCGAGCATTCGCGTCCACGTGGAGGAGGAGCCATCGGCCGGATAATTCGCGCTCTGCTGTGTGTGCTGGTGGTGCTTGGCGCCGGTGCGCCGCTTGCGCCGGCCCAAGCCCCTCAGCTCTTTCTCAATAATCAATCAGTCTCTCTGAGAAATCCCCCGCTCACCCAGGGCGAGCAGCTCTTCGTGCCCCTGGGAGAATTTGCGCGGCTGCTTGGAGCCGAGACCACCGTCAGCTACGAGAGCGTGACGCTGCGCTGGGGCAGAAATTCTACAACTCTTCCCACAGAGCAGCTCGTCGCCCGCGGCCCACTGCTCTATATCTCTTTGGCTCAGCTTGCTGAGCTGCTGGGCGTAAAGATGCTCAAAGTGGGCACGGCGTATTATCTCTTCAGCACGCCCGCGCGCTTAATCTCTGTAGTCGTCTCTGCAAGCGGGGTCTTCTTCACGCTCTCGGCGCGGGTGCCGTTCGAGCTGCAAAAGCACAATAACTTCGTCACAGTGCGGTTCTTTCACACCGTCAGCGCTCTGAAAGATTCCCCTCTTACGCTCACGGCGGAGCCGCCGGTGATCGTCAGGGCTTACATGCAGCTTGACTCTTCTCAAACCGCGCAAGCGACCGCGGTCGAGGCCGAGAATTTTGTGGTCTGGGTGCGCGTGAGCACGTCATCGTCTGAGCCGCGCGTGCTCATCCGCACCGAAGCCCAAACCCAGCTGAGCGAAGATCTTCTCTACGTGCAAGCGCGGGCGCTCACCGTGGACGGCCCGGTGAGCGTGCACTATCTCAAAATTCAGAATTGGAAGGACAAATACAGGCTGACCGTCACACTGCCGCGCGACGGCATCGGCGCACTGGAGCCGTTAGAGAAGATGGCCTCCGGCGCTCTTGCTGCGATCAACGCGAACTTCTTCGATCCCAGCACTCAGCTGCCCATCGGGCTACTCGTCAAGGATGGAGTTGTGCTGAGCGCGCCCTACGGGCGCCGCGGCGCGCTGGGAATCTCGCTCTTTGGCGATCTCTACTTCTTCGCGCCCACGCTGAAGCTCTCCGCGTCCGTGCTCGGACAGACCGTCACTATTGATGGGATCAATCGTCCCCCCTCTTCGGATGGGCTCTTTCTCTATACAGATCGCTACGCGCTGCCCATCCGCAGCGAGGCCCCGCTCAAGGCCGTCAGGCTCCGCCACGGCTTCGTCGTCAATATCTTAGAGAACGGGCTTGTACTGCCCGATGGGGAATCCACGCTCTTGGTCGCGACCGGGGCTGCGCGGAGTCGTTTGGGTGGGCTTCGTCCCGGAGACAGCGTCAAGATCTCATACACCCTCGATCCTCAAGTGCTCTTCTTGAGGGAAGCCGTGAGCGCCGGCCCGCTGTTGCTCAAAGACGGCCAGATCGTGCTCGACCCCAAAGCCGAAAGATTCTCCGAAGAATTCGTGCGGGCCAAGGCCGCTCGCAGCGTCCTCGCCACCACAGCGTCGGGAGATCTGCTCTTCATCATAGTGCTCAAAGATGGGCGCAGCGTGGGGGCAGATCTGCGTACCCTAGCGATCTTAGCACAGTCCTTAGGGGCACATTCGGCGCTCGCGCTCGACGGCGGCTCTTCGAGCACGCTGCTCTTCCGCCAAGGCGCAACGGTCCAGACAGTCGGAGGCCAACGGCCGATCGCGGCGGGGCTGGCCCTCGTGCGCAAATAACTATGAACATTGAGCTGACTCCACAGCAGAATATGGGCACGGCATGCCGTGCCCCTACGTTTCTCAAGAGCGTCTTGGTCATTTCGAGTTCGACGGTGCTCAGCAGAATCTTGGGGCTCGTGCGCGACGTGGTCATCGCCCATCTCTTCGGGGCCAGTCGCGCCTACGATGCATATCTGATCGCGTTCATGATCCCTCATCTGCTGCGAAGGCTCCTCGCTGAGGGCGCGCTCTCCAGCGCGTTCATCCCCATCTTCACCGCGCGCCTCACCAAAGACGGCTCAAAACAAGCCGAACGCTTCGCCAACACCGTCTTCACAGCAGCGCTCGTCTTCTTTGCTGTGCTCACCGTCTTGGGGATATTTCTTGCCCCGTTTTACGTGCCCTTCTTCGCCGACGGATTTTCTCGTGAGCAGCTTGACCTTACCGTTCGACTGACGCAGATCACGTTCCCGTTCATTGCGCTAGTGGGACTTGCTGCGATTGTGATGGGCGTGCTCAACAGCTACGAGAGATTCTTTGCCCCGGCGTTCGCTCCAGTGCTCTTCAACGTCGGGGTCATCCTCTCGGCGTTCGGGCTGCTGAGCTTCTTCGCCGAGCCGATCTATGCCCTCGCTGTGGGAGTGCTGCTCGGCGGGCTGGGGCAACTGCTCTTTCAAATCCCATATCTCAAAGATCGCTGGCGCTATCGCCCGCAGCTTGATCTACGCGACAGAGACCTCCAAAAGCTCTTCACGCTCATGCTCCCGTCGGTCGTAGGACTTGCGATCTTTCAGATCAACAGCATCGTAGACAATAAATTAGCCTCGCACTTGGCTGAAGGGAGCATCTCGGCGTTGCAGTACGCGATCAGGCTCTTTCAGCTCCCCTTAGGGGTGTTTGTCGTCTCCGTGGGCAGTGTTCTCTTGCCCACGCTGTCCACGCACGCTGCCGCAAAAGACACAGAGTCGTTCGCTCAGGCGCTTCGCGAGGGCGCGAAGTTTTCGCTCTTTATACTTCTGCCGGCGACGGCGGGGCTCTTCGCGCTGGCCCAGCCCATCATCCAACTGCTCTTCGAGCACGGCAGCTTCACCCGCGAAGACACAATCGTGACAACGTATGCACTCATAAACTATCTGCCAGGGCTGATCGGCTACGGGTTAGCGTATCTGTTGACGCGGGCGTTCTACGCCCTGCAAGACACGCGCACGCCGCTTGTCGTCGGCGCTATCACTGTCGCACTCAACGTCATTCTCGACTACACCCTTGTTGGACCGTTAAGGGTGGGCGGGCTGGCGTTGGCGACTTCCCTCGCGGGCATCGCCAACGCGCTGATGCTCTTTGTGCTCTTGCAGAAGCGCCTCGATACGCAAGACGTGGGACTGACTCGTTTGGGCTTCGATCTGGCCAAGATGCTTGGCGCGTCAGCTCTGATGGGAATTATAGTGCACTTTCTCGCTCTGTGGACAAGCTCGTTGGGGGAGTTTTTCGCCGTTGGGCTTTGTGTTGCCTGTGGAGCGGGGATGTATCTTGGGCTGGCGTGGCTGTGGGAGTACTTGCCCGCTCAAGCGTTCAGAAGACTTCGGTGAGAGAAATCTGCAGCCCTGGCAGCAGCTTCGAGGTGAGCGTCTCGTCTCTTCTGTAGAGTCCAGCTCGCTCATATCCCTGCTTGCCCAGCGTGAGCACTTCGATGGTCTTCTCCTTGGGGTCCACGATCCAATACTCTTGCACCCCGTATTTAGCATAAAGACGGCGCTTGAAGATTCTATCTTTCTCTGCTGTCGCCGGAGAGAGTATTTCGACGGCAAGATCGGGAGCGCCGCGAATCTCCTCTTCGTGAATGATATGCCGTCGCGCTTGAGACACAAAGAGAATATCGGGTTGGACGACTTGCTCCTCGCCCTTCTCTCCCAGGACGACGTCGAAGGGGGCTTCAAGGACAGTCCCTAATCCCCGCTCCCGCACAAAGATGTGAAGCCGACTTGCTAACTCTAACGAGACCGATTGATGAGCAAATCCTGGCGATGGTGTCATCGGGATCAGCTCTCCGTCTAAGAGCTCGTAGCGCTGGCGCTCCACGTAGGGCAGGCTCTTGTAGTCTTCGTACGTAAACTTAATCTGGGCCTTGGTCGCCATGAGCGATCCCCTGGACTATGCTACTCCGTCCCGCTGAGCCGCGCAAGCCCTACGGCCAGAACGGATCGTTGTCGCAGTCTACGTTCGGGTCATCGCCGGGGCACTCTGGAGGATCGCTGGGAGGATCATCAGGCGGCGGCGGGAGCTCTTCCTCCGGCGGCTGCGGCTCCTCCGTCGGGGGGAGGATCACTTCTTCTTCTTCAGGGGCCGGACAGGGCCTCCCCAGCAGCGGACAGAGAAAACTCTGGAACCCAAAACGATAAGCAACCTCGAGGCGATGGGTCAGCGGCAGCTCCGAGTGCGTCAGCGCGGTGTAATCGAGCTGCAGGCCGCCGCGCAGCCGCGCCCCAAACCCCACACCCACTTGCACCAATGACGGACTGATGAGCACCCCGCCGCGCAAGGCAAGAGAGAGTAATCCAAATCGCGCAAATTGCGCGTTCGAGAGCTTATATTCGCCCCCAAGGTGCACCGTGCCGTTGGCTTCGATATCGGCAGCGACTATCGCGCCTGGGGCTGGGCTGAGCGAAGCCCCGAACCGCAGCCCAATGGGAAAAGCTTCGCTATGCCCGCTGCCGTAATTGACCCCTACGCCCAAGAGATTCTCTAGAACGATGCCGACGCGCAAGTCGCTTAAGCCCCCAATATTATCGAGCTTATAGAAGAGCGCCGGATCGAGCGCAAACCCCGCGCCGCTGCCCTCAGGCAGTGTGCTGACGGTCAGGATCTTCGCGCGAAGCCCAACGGATAAATTCTGCAGCGCGCCCAAGCCTGCTCCTAACGGCAGATCTGCGAGAGAAATTCCACCAGCAACCGTAAAGCCGACCTGGGTGAAATCGAAGCTCCCCGACTGCACGGGTTTGCCGTTCTCATCGAGCCAAGGGATGTTCGAGACGCTCAAGAAGACTAAGCCGACACCGAGATGGCGTCCCCCGGCGAGCACTGAGCCGTAGACGGCCCGCCCAAAGCGCGATTCGACCAGCCCATGCGCGCTCGCGCGCTCTAAGAACGCCAACGCTGCGGGGTTGTAGACGACGGCGTAGGCGTCATCGGCGAGCCCGCTGAACGCCCCGCCCAACGCTGCAGGGCGCGCGCCACGCTCCAATTCATAGAGCGACAGCAGCGTCTGGGCTGACGCTGCCCCAACGCCGATCATCAAAATCAAGAGAACGACCACCGACGCCTGAAGCCGTCGGCTCAGCAGAGGGAAGCGTGCTGAAGAGCCGGATGCTTCAGCAGCCGGCACCCACACTGTGCACTGTACACTTCGACCTTGAAACTGTCTCATCGCAGCCCCCTTATCGCTGGACGGCCAAGACGCCGATCGCCGAGCGAGTGATACTGTTGTCTTGCGCCGTCACCGAGAGCAGATAGAAGTACGGCCCGTTGGGCAAAGGCCGACCGGCACTGTCAGAAAGATCGTAGACGAACTCGGTCTTAGCGACATCTAGATCTCTGGAGAAGACAAGTTCGCCCTTGATGTTGAAGATTCTCAAGGTCGCTTGGCGCGCGGGCGCCGGCAGCGTCCAGCTGTAGACGAACTTCGTTCGAACTTTAGCGGGGTTGGGGAAGTTCGTGATCGTCACGGCGATCTGCGCCGGCGGGCCCACCGTGATCTTCTTCTCGGTGGGCTGGCTCTGCGCGCCCTTGTCGTCGGTCACGATCAGTTTGACGGTAAACGTCCCCGCCGTGCGGTAGATGTGCGACGGATTCTGCTCGGTGCTGGTCGTGCCGTCGCCGAAGTCCCACTGCCAAGACTTGACTTGGCCGTCGGGGTCTTTGGATTTGTCTGTGAACTTGACGGTCTGTCCGGCGGCCGGCTGGGTTGGGGAAAACTCAAAGTCTGCCACCGGCGGCTGGTTGGCGACTTCTTTGATCTCGAAGACCCCATTGACGATCTGATAGGGCACGGCGTTGTACTCGACATCGCTGAGAATTTGAACAGTCAATGTCAGATTGCTCTTGTCGCCGTTCTTGCCCACGGCCTCGACAGAGAACTCTAAGATCGTCCCTTCGGTGATCCCCACGATATCCGCCCCGGCAAGCGTCGCGGCGAACCGCACGATCCCTTGATCTTTGAGATTGTTGAAGACCGTGACGCTCGACCCTCCGGTGATCTGCGGGAATGTGACGTCCGTTACGGTGAGCACTTTGGGATCGTAAGAGAACTGCCCTTGGATGCTCGCGATGCCCGGCGCGGGAACGTTCTCGACCGTGACGGAGATGGTCGTCTTCGCCGCCGGGGGGACGGTCACGCTCTCCACAGTGAGCACGGCGGTCTCTTGTGCCGACGCGCTCGCAAAAATCCCCACCAACACGACGAAGATCGCCCATCGCACGGCAGGCCAGGCACGACGCGCCTGCAACTCTGTGCGCTTCATGAGACCTCCTCATCAGCGGGCACACTCAGCCCGAATAAGAGCACATCTATTGTACCGCACTTTGAGAGAATGGGAAGTGACGGAGATCACGTCCGCGCCCTAAAAGCGAAATGACGCAGAGAGCCAGTGCGAGCCCTCAAAGTCTGGATGGAAGAGAAATGCGTAATCTATCTGCAGCGTGCTGAAGCTGACCCCTAGCCCCACGCTCAGCCCCAAGCCCGTTCTGGTGAGCAGGCCCGCGCGAAGGCTGAGCTTGTCGAGCGGGCCCAATTTTGTCAAAGTATACTCCGCCCCTAGGTGAAACCCGTCGTTGAGCGAAAAGTCCGCGCTGACGGTGACTAAGCTCAAAGCGAGCACCGAGACCCCAAGGCGCAGCCCGATGGGGAGATTCTCTTCAGCAGCGGCGCCGAACGCTAAGCCCAGTAGATTCTCTAAGACGAGCCCCACACGCACGCGGCTCAGCGGCCCTACAGCTCCTAACTCCCACAGGAACGACGGGTCGAGCGCAAACCCGCTGATGCCCAAAGACTGAAATTTCACAGGATCAAAGCTCGTGATCGAGACGAATCTTATTCGCAGCCCCAGCGCCAGCCCTTCAGGGACGAGCGTGCCCACAAAGGGGAGCGAGCGCATCATCGCGCCCCAGCCTGCTGTCAAAGCGAAGCTCGAATACCCGAACGACTCGATCGTCTTGCCCTGGGCGTCCTTGCACGGCTGGTTCTGCGCGGTAAGACAAGGGACCTGTCCGAAATCGAAGAAGATCAGCCCGCCCCCAATACTCCCAAAGCTCCCGAACGCGCTGAGATACGTAGACGCGCCAAAGTGTGACTGATAGAGAATACTTGCGCGCCCTCCGGTGAGCGTCGCCAAGCCCGCGGGGTTATAGAAGAGCGCGTACTCGTCGTCGGCAAGCCCGGTAAACGCTTCGCCCAGGCTCACCGGGCGCACTCCCGCGCCGATATCGAAGACCGTGACGAGCGGGCGAGATTGCCCCATCACTCCCAGAGCTGTGATCGCTATCGCTACTATGAAGAACGCGCGGCGCATCGGCTTCCTCCTAACGCTGAATGACGAGCTTCTCCACGCGCGAGCGGCCTACCACAGCGTTCTCCTTGAACGCGATGAGCAGATAATAGTACGGGCCGCTGGGCACGTCGGCTTTCTTGATATCCCACACGAACTGCGTCCCTGTGAGCTTCTCCTGCTTGAGCACGAGCTTCCCTGAAATACTGAAGACGAAGAGGGTCCCGCTCGTGGCCCCCGCAGGCAGGGTGAACGTGAACGTCGCGCTCTCTCTGGCGGGATTGGGGAAGACCCCCACGACGGGCCGGCTCGAGGGCTTCACTGTAATAGTCTTCTCGACGGTGCTCTCGGCGCCGTCGTTGTCCCGCACGGTCAGCTTCACCTTGAACGTCCCCGGCTGAGTGTATTTCTTCTTCGGATTCTGCTCCGTGCTCGTGGTGCCATCGCCGAAGTCCCAGCGCCAGCTGACGATCTGGCCGTCATCAGTAGATTTATCCGTAAACTGGACTTCATCGCCAACCTCAGGAGCAGCTGGAGCAAAGGTGAAATCTGCTTTGGGTGGCGTAATCCCCACAGGGACTTTCTTGGTCACAGAATTCGAAAGCCCGGCCTTGTCCTTGACCGTGAGCTTGACGTCATAGATTTTCTTTTGCGCGTATCTTTTTCTAGGGTTCTGCTCGGTGCTCTTGGTACCGTCGCCAAAGTCCCACTCCCAACTGATGATATCTGTTGCGCCGTCGGGGTCAGTAGACTCATCCTTGAACGAGATCTCTTCGTCAACTTTGGGTTCAGCGGGGGTGAAGCTGAAGTTGGCGGTTGGGGGTTGGTTTTGCACGGCTCCCAGCGTAATCAGCCCGTTGATGATCTTATTGGGGATATCGCGGTCGTCAGGGTCGCGAAACTCGCTCAAGAAGAGTTTCAGGTCGGACTTATCTCCGGATTTGCCGATCGCTTGAAATTCGATCTTGATCAATGGGCCGGCCTTGGCGTAGGGGGCGCGCAGCTTCACCACGACGAACCCAACCTCGCCGGCGTTGTTGTCGAGCTTGGACGCGAAGACTTCATAATCTTGCTGGCCCTCGACTTTGGTAGCTTTCAGCACTTTGGGGTCGAAGCGCAGCGACCCACGGATGGCGGCGACGCCGGCGTCGGGGCCGTTGCTGAGCGAGATATTGACGGAGCTTGTAGAGTTGGGGGCGATGGTCTTGTTCTCGACGCTGACTTCGGCAAGGGCTTGCTGAGCGTTGAGAGAGTTATTCGACGGGAGCGCCAGGGCGAAGCTCAGAGCGAGCGCGACAACGGCGAACTGTATTTTGGTTCTCATAGCCTGTCACGCTATTGTAGGATTTCTATGAGAGGAGCTGCAAGGGCGGGTGTCCGCTGGGAAGGTCACGGCGGTCACTGAGAAGGGTCAAGGGAGTCCCAGGCCCCCTTGACCCTTCAAAGCGTTTACTGTTGTGCGTCGCTCCTGCCAACCTCCCTAGGGCGAGCAAGAGATCTCGATCGTGTAAATGGCGCCTTGCGTCCTTCTTGCCATTAGTGGAGTCAATCGGCGAGCATGGATCGCTCATGGCCCTATTGTACGAGAGAAGGGCTCTCTCTGTCAGTGACGCGTATCACTGACATCACCAGCAACTTGTGCACAACAGCGCGTGAAGCCTTCTCACCTTTCGTGATGATCTCCACGGAGTGGAGATAGCCCCCCTCAGCCAAACGCCCCGCTCTCGGAAGTAATGTCTTGTGGCTGTGGCCGTGCCCAGACCGGCAGCCCGCTTGGTTAGCACCGAGAGCGTGAGACTGCGCCTCACAGCAATCGTGCGCGGCAACGTCGGAATCGTCCTCACGATCGTGAACGGCTCCCCATCCTACGGAGCTATATAGGGGTATAGAAGAACTGGGCCACGGGCGTGGGTTCTAGCGCTGGGGGCTGAGATTAGAGGTCGGTGCAACTCTGGAATCACGGAGCCCACGGAAGGCACGGGAAGAGTCGTCTTCCGTGTTCCCCGCGGGTGTTTCCGTGCTTTCCGTGATTCTACTTCACAACGAGCTTTCTCACTTCACTGCGCCAGACTGAGTCGTCTCGCCCGTAGAGCGTTACGACATATAGATAGACGCCCCGAGCCAAGCGCTGCCCGCGCGCGTCATGCCCTGTGTAGAGCAGCTCGCTCCCTGCAGAAGTCGCCGTAGCTACCATGCGCCCCGCTAAGTCATAGACGCGCAATTCTATCTCGCGAGTCGGGCGGAGAGCTAAGACCTGAAGCGTCCCAGAACGATCGAGGCGCGTTTCGATCAGCAGGCGCGGCAGCTCCTCACGCCCAGGAGCAGAGAAGACGCCCTCCGAGGAACGACTCCGAGGTGGATCCGTGCGCACCTCTAAATTATCGAGCCACCATCCCACCGGAGGAGCCGCGGGACTCCGCCGCGTGCCCCGGCTCTGACGCACGAAAAACTCTAGATACATCTCCGAAACTCCGTTGGGAACGCGCAAGCGCCGATCCACCGTCATCCACCCGCGCGTGGCGCTGCGCCGATAGACCAGACGCTTGAGATCGCCGTTGAAGTGCGCCCAGATCTCCGCACGATCCCCTCGCTGCAACTTGATCAGCGTCGCAAACGCGATGCGAATATACTTCGTCCCCGGAGGAATGCTGATCGTGGGCGAGAACAGCGAGCCCACCGTGTTGTACTGACAATCACTCGTCCCGTGGTACCAGACGCTCCCGCTGGCCGGCGCACCCGCTGCCGATTGACACGCCGTGGCGCTCTGAAGCGTCCACGGGACGTTCACGATCCAGCCGTCCTCCGGCCCGTCAAACGCATCGGCGAAGAGCAGAAGATTGTCATTGTTCACGGCTCCTACACGAGCCCGCGCGGCGACGGTAGAGCCGCTAAGACCGATCTGCGTGAGCTCCACGCCGCTGGGGAAGCCGTTGCGCAAGTTACTGCTGGGGGTTGTATCTTTGCCAAAAGTCCGGTTGTTCGTCGCGCCGGGGAAGGGATCGCCGACGTCGCCCTTGTTGCACTGGGGCTGGCCACGACACTTCAAGTTATTCTGCCCGTCGGCTTCTAACAGATCAACCAAGCGGCGGCTCTCGTCGTCGTTGTCCACTTGGCTTTCGTCTATGTACCAGATGAGCAGGCCCTCTCCTGGCAAGGCCGCGTCATAGCCCATCTTCTGACGGTACTCTAGCAAAAAGTACTCCCCCACAGCGGGGGAATCCCCCCAGTTCCACTCGATGCCGTTGGGATTGGCGAGCAGCTGCCAGGCGTCGGGGGCTTGCTCGATGGGCGCGAGCGCCAGCTGGCGCTCACCCGCAGTCATCACGTGTGGAGTGAGCCAACCGAAGAACGCCTTCACCCAGACCGACGGATGCGCCGGGGTGTCCCCGGGGAGGTCGGTCGTATTCCAGGCCCCGTGAGCCATCACGTCCCAATTGCCGATGCCATACGAGGAGCCATCGCTGTCGTAAAGATCAGGGGCGCTGCGGCCCAGATCGTGCCCGAACTCGTGGACGAGCACACCGATCGTCGCCGGATGGCCGGGGGTATCGTTCGCCTGGCAGTGCCACTCCCCAAGCTCGATATACCCTCCCCTACGCATGGGATCGCCGATCTTGACCCCATCGAAAGTGGGCACGGTGAGCAAGAAGCTCGTCTGATGCCCCCACACGCTGGGGCTGCAGCTCGTCTCCCCGCCATACGACGTGTCGTACCCGGCCGCGACTATGAGAATATGCAGCTCATCGGTCGAGATGGCCCCGTCGGCGTTCTTATCGAAGCTGGCAAAGTCCACAAACTCGTCGGCCGCGGTGAGAGCCGCTTGAGCCAAGCTCTCGGTGGCCGAGCCCAGATCGCCCCGCATATCGGGATGATCTTGTGGGAGCGTCAGCCAGCCCACGATGCCGTCATCGGGTGTTCCGTGGGATTCTGCAGCGGGCACGAGGACAAGCTGCCCATACGAGACTTCACGATAGTAGTCAGCGACGCTGCGGGTTTCGCCGAAGATCTTCTCCCTCCAATCCTCCGGGGTAGTGCCGACGGGGCCTTGATTTTGAAAAGCGACCAAGATGACCAAGACGGGCTGAGAGCCCACGGCTGCCGGGCCCGCGGCGGCGCTTAGGCGGGGTGCGGAGCGTGCCCGCTGGCGCTCCTGGGCTTGGGGGCTGCGTCCCAGGGCTTGGAGGGCCTGGAGCGGGGGGCTATCGCGCCCCACGACGCGCCCGGTGGGCTCCAGCCGCCCGTCCCGCGGCCGGGCGTAGACCCACTGCCCCGTCAATCTATCTTGCGTGATGAGATGCCCCTGGAGCGTGCGCAGCCCGTTGGCCCACTCATCCCCAAAGGGAATAGCGATAAAAGTCGTGCCGTCGGGCTGGCGCAGCGTGACTTCGCGAGGGTAGACGGGGGCAGCCCTCGCGCTCAGCGACACCACTGACATCACCACCAAAATCACTAGTGCTTGCCTCATCGGAGAACCACCGCCTTGTGGAGCCACTGGCGTCGCGGCGCGCCATCGGCGTCGAGCGCCACCACGACAATCAAGTAAACGCCGTTAGGTAGCTCAAAACGATCCAGCGCCAAACTCCCGTCAGCGTTGGAGAGAGCACCCATGAGCCGCCCATTGAGATCGAAGACTCGGAGCTGTGCCACACGCGTCGTCGCCCCTGAAGCCGGCGCAGAGGCTGATGGTGGCAGCGGAATGCGGTCACACGAACGGCGCGGCAGGAAGGGTTGAACGAGGTTGCAGGCAAACCTCCAATTCCCCTGCATGCCGTCGCTTGCTGGGTCGGATAGCCCGAAGCGGTCATCCAAAAAGTTGGAGTCGCCGCAAACGACCACCTGGCCACGGCCTGGGCGAGGCTTGCCTACCGCACAGACGGGCTCCCCGACCAAGCGCATAGGTTGCCCACCGCACCGGCCACCATGAATCCTCACCAGCGCTGTAGCCGTCCCAAAGACCTCCAGCGTCGCCGTTCGGGAAGGATCTAATCCCCCGGCCTCTCTCACCCCGCGCGTGAGGGGATGCTCCGCAATGTCCCTCAATGGCTCGCAGGTATCATTGTCCCAGTCCGCGTTGGAGTTGTCCTTGAGTCGAATTCCGACGCCTAGATCAGCGAGCAGCACGTTGATCGCCGTCTGGTCCTGGATGAATTCCTTGTACTCTCCTAACACTAAGAGATACTGGCCCCGCCTCAGCCACCTCCAGAGTGCGCGCACCTGGTCTGAGCTGAACGTCTCCTTAGGCACTAGAAGAATGATCAATCTATAGCTGCTCAGATTATCCGGCCAGCTGGTTGCAGTATCCACAAGCAAGCCCAGCGTCTCATAGAAACTCTGTAGCTTGGTGTAATCAGCAGGGGGTTTCAAGGCTCCGTGGCCAGCGTAGAGCAAGACCCCAGGAGGCCGTCGCGCAGGCGCCACCCCCTGGGCTAGCGCCTCCAGGTTGCTGACGGATAAGACCGCCAAAGCGACGCTCAGCCCCCAGAGCCATTGAAGATTCATAAGTCCGCCAAGGGGAAAAGGGGCCACCAGGGCCCTGGACAGCCAGCTGAGGCTCAGCTGCCAGGGCCCTGTTGGGTTTATTCATCGGAGCACGATGACCTTGCGCACCTCGCGCACGAGGGTGCGCCCGTCCGCATCGAGCGACTCCACGACCGCCAGGTAGACGCCGTTGGCCAGCTCGCGCTGCACCAAGTCGAGCGCCACCTGAGCGCCCGTGGCCTTCTGCTCTAGGAGCAACCGCCCGGCGAAGTCGTAGATCGCCACGCGCACGCCGGCGGCTCCCGCTTGCCCGGAGAGCACGGTGAGCAGGCGCGAGGCGCTAGCCGGGGGCGCCTGGCCGATGATCCCCTTGGAGCCGCACTGCGACTTGAGGGCCGAGCGGCCTCTCTCGACGCGCCGCTGGCTGGAGCGCAGCCGGTTGTAGTCGGCGCGAGTGATCTTGCCGCAGGGGCGGGCCACGTCGGAGGCCTTGAACTTCGGGTTAGTGGGGTCTGTCAGCCACGAGGCCCGGTTGCGCAGCGCATTGAACAGCTCGTTGAGATCGGCCTGATCGAAGCTATTGTTGCCGTCGACGTCGCCGAGCTTTGGAGCCGAGCCACCACCGCCACCGCCTCCGCCGCCACCGCCGCCTCCGCCACCGCCTCCGCTGCCTCCATCAGCAACGCAAGCAGCGAGCAGTTGCGACACCGTGGTGTACGTATGCACCCGCGTGCTGCTTACCTGCACGATGCCCGTGCTGGGGCCGACGTCAATATCCGGGGTCGGACCGACGGTCATGAGCGTCCACAGGCCCTCGGCCTTCAGGATAGTCCCAGCAGTGCCGTCGTGCTCGATGTCCACAGCCGCGCCGATTTGCTCGTAGATGTTGCTCAGGCGCGTGCCGCCCTGGCCGTCAAAGTCATCAATCTGGTGGTTTGCCCCAGAGCCAGCAGCGACATAAAAGCCGACTACCACATTGTTGGTGATGACGTTACAGGCCTCACCGGGCGTCCCGTTGCCGTCGAGATCGGCTGCAGCCGTAGAGCCCACAGTTCCGCTGCTCTCCTCAAGCACCACCGAGCCGCCGCTTGTTCGAATGCCGTTTACAGCATTGCCAGTGAAGAACGCCCCCAGCGTGGAGGAGTTTTCAAAGTCCGGATCGCCGAAGGTGTTCCGCCACGCGCGGTTGGGGCTTGCGGTCGTCCCACCGGCGTTGTTCCAGCCATTGTCTTGGTCACCCGCGGTAAGACCACCAGGGAGTGCTGTCAGCGCTGGCGCGCTGCTAGGATGCCCTGGCGGTGTGCAAGTCGTCGTTGATAACGTTGCCAAGTTGCCCGCGACGTTGTTAGACAGATGGTTGTCGTCGCTCCCGGCAGGCGTATCGAACCCGTTGTTCTTGTTGTTTATCGCCGAGACCCGGCGGATGCGGTTGCTACCACCGCCGCCAGTGCCCATACGGACGCCGTTATCGCCGTTGCACCAGGCGAAGTGCACGGGCGATCCGCCAATGGTAGGCGTTCCTGGCACGGTCGCCGGCAGGAAGACGTTATTACCGCCGATTTCAAAGCCATCTCCACCATTGGCCAGCGCGCGGTTGCCGCCACGAGCGCAAGTGGCGCTCCCGAAGGTGCCGCTGTTGGTGAAGGTGTTGTTGTCATCAACATCGAAGCCGTCATCGCCGTTCTGGCTGGCAACGTTGCCGCAGAGGAAGCCCACCGTAACGCCGAGGAAGCCGTCTCCGCCATTGTTATGAGCGTCGTTGTCCACGACGTCACCAAAGGGGAGCTCGAAGCCGCTGTTAGTATTGTTGATCGCGTCGTTATTGAAGACGGCATCGCGCTTGGTGCAGCCGAAGCCCTCACCATCGCCGTCAACATTACTCATGTCGAAGCCATCATCGCCGTTATTCACGGCTCTTTGCGCCCCTTGGCTCGAGCCCTGCACGTAGATCCGCTCGTCTTGGCAGACGAAGCCGTCGTCAGCAGCGCCGAGGAGGGCAGCCTGCGTAGCGCTCCCGGCATTGCCGACGATGTTGTCGTAGAGGCTGTCGCCATCGGGCGTGACCGAGGTGAGCTTGAACGGCCCCAGCACCGCGATCCCGTCGCCGCCAACAGCTGGTATAGCTGGTGCTGCAACTTGAAGGCTGCCGATGATGTTCCCCCAGACGGCGGTGCCGTTAGCGCCCGGATCGAGCCGGATGCCATCGATGATTACAGCCGGATTAAAGGCACCTGACCGTGTGAGGATCACGTTGCCGCGGATGCAGATGTGGCTGCCCTCGCTGCGGATGCCAAAAGACCAGGTACCAAAGCCTACTGTGCTGGTGATGAGGTTTCCGTCATCAGCGCCTGGGCCATTGCCCACGACCGGGCCAAACGGGGCTGTCGTCGCGAACCCGGCATTCGCCGAGCTGGAGCCGATGACTGTGTGGTTCGAGCCCGCTGTGGCTCCGGTGCACTGCTCGAATGGCGGCTGATCCTCAAGAGCCCCGACATTGGGATCGTCCACACCGACGACGTTCTCTTCCAGCAAGATCGCCGGGCCAGAGGCGCCAGATCGGGCGTCGAACACATTGGCGCGGATGCGCGTGCCTACGGTGTCCTCCAGGACTCCGTCTCCGTCGGTGTCGTCGCGGGCCTGGTCGCCGTCGATGTCGCGATCGGCTCGGACCAAAACCCCGGCAGTGCCGCACGCGCCGGTGAGGCCACCGATGGTGTTCAGCTCGATGACCGTTTTATTCGCGCCGGGCAGGACGGTGATAGCTGTAGCCGATATCCCTGCGCAGTCGAACGTCGGGTCGGTGATGCGGACGTTAGTCGGGTTGCCCGTCGCATTGAACGGGGCAAGCCGATAATCAACGCCCAACGAGGACGGGAAGAGTGCCATTTGCGCTCCCGTCGCGCCGACCTCGAAGATCGCTGCCGTCAAGCCAGCTCCGGCGGTCAGCGTGGCGCGTGTGGGCGGCGTAGTCGTGCTGTCAATGATCCCCCCGTAGATCGTGATGTTGGGGATCGTGATGTTGATCGCTGTGTTGAAAATAGAAGCTGAAGGACTCTGGTGTAGGCCGGTGTCACCGAAATTAGTGCTAACACCAACCAGCAAGTTTGCTGCGATACAGACGAAATCGCCGGGATGTGCAGTCGCGAACTCCGGGTCATCGTCCACAGCCAATTCTTCCGGGTCTCCGACAGCCTCAGCCAGTTGGTCCGGTGAATTCACTACAATGAGCCTCGCTCCGGGCGCTGTGGGCAGCTTATCGCAGATTTCGCCGGCCAGCGCCGCTCCCGCCCACCCGAACACCAGGAGCACCGTAAGAACGATGATCGCTCGTGTGTTCATACCTCCTCCTTTTAGTTTAGGTTTTAGCTAGATGTCCGTGGGGCATTACACACACCTGGCCTGCCCACTCCACCAAGGAGACCAGGCTCGACGGAGTACGGTCTCACCTCCTTCGATGGAAGGCTCCTGCCTCCAGAGTTTTTGAGTACGCTGACCCATATAACCCCTCGTGGTAAATAATAAGTATAGCGCGACAGCCCCCCGAAAGTCAAGGGACGGCTGCCGGCACCAACGCCCTTGATGAATATCACGATGCGCACCCCTGAGGGCTTGCGCCCGCGTATCTCCCTCATTGCCCATAGGGATTCGCCAACCTCCCAGAGTACTCCTAGGGTATCATAGCATACCGTGGAGGCCCCTGTCAGTAATGTGCATTACCGTGGGAGGGATCACGGAAGACACAGAAGAGCGCCACGGAAGGCACGGAACGGCAGGCCCGCACAACTTCATCCCCCGCCACGCTAGCTCCTGTTACGGCGCTTGAGGCTTGCGCCCCAGCACGAACGTCAAGAGCCCAATCGCTATGGCTGCCGCCGCGATCGCCACCAAAAACCAGATCGCAGAAGCCATATCCTCAGTCACCCCCAAAGTAGACCAGGATACTGCCCACGACGTAGAGCGCCACAAAAGTGAAGCCCCCGATCCACAGCGCCCAGTCCGGCACTCTCTCCGGGTCAAGAAATTTTCCGAAGATGAGCACTGCTGCCGAAAGATTAGCAAGATCGAACAGCTTTTCACCAATGGTGTTCCGCAGCCGTTGCGCTCTCATGGTTTTAGTCTACGCAAGAGGAGCAGCCTGTGCAAGCGGGTGAAGCCCACGCGCCGCGTGCGACGCTTGGCTTCCGTGATCTCTGTGGGTGTTTCCGTGCTTTCCGTGATGCAAAAGACCTCTTCAGTCTAGCTCTTCAGAACCGCTCGGGATTCAGCACTGCCAAGCCCTCTCGCTGAGCAGCTTCGCAAAGCCACGCATCCGCGCAGACAAACTGATCCAAGTGCCCGCGATCGCGTAACCACAGCGCCACAGCCAGTTGCATCGCGTCGAGCGTTCGCAAAGGGATCACCGTGCCATAGCGGACAAGCAAACGCATGGCTTCTCGCTCCTGGCTGGACATGGCGCGTACTATGCGAAACTTGCGGGAACGCACATCAGCAAAGAATCGCCGACGCCATTGATGAAAGCTTAGGGCAGGCAACCGTCCCTCGCGTACCTGACGAGCCACGGCTGAGTGCATCTCGATTAAGCTGAGGCGTGAGATCCAGATAGTATTGGCCGGATCGTCTATAAGAGCAATGACATGCGCACTGCCCAGTTCGTTATGGTAGTATTTGACGAGTGCACTGGTATCAAGAAAGCACTGGGGCATCTTTTAGCGTGCGTCGCGCTCCTGGTGGATTGCCATCGCGAGCGATTCCGGGATGACTGCAAGAGCACAGCGGATTTCCTCAACTGAGATAGTATCATCGGCCTCGTGTTGGATATACTGCCCTAGCTCGCTCTGCCACAGCTCTTGATCTTCAAGATCCGCCAGCGGGCTGACCGGTGAGTGCTTCATAGAGATTCCTCCGTGTGAGAGTATAGCACGCGCGACGATGCCCGGCAACTATCCCCTCGAATCTGGCGAAGATGAAGCCCACGCGCCGCGTGCGACGCTTAGCTTCCGTGGTCTCTGTGGGTGTTCCGTGCCTTCCATGATGCAAGACCTCTCCCCCTGCCCCTCCCCTCAAGAGGGGGAGGGGCCGAAGACTTGCACATCAGGCGGCACTCATACTATACTTACAAAAGAGGTGACAAGCCATGCCCAAGGTAGAAGTCGAGATGGATTTGTCGGAATTAGCCAAAGCCCTAGCCAAGCTGACCCCCGCCAAACTGGAAACCCTGGAGATCATGCTCAACTCTCGACTCAAAGCGCAGCTCAAGAGGCGATGGCGCATAGCCAAAGCAGAACTCCAACAAGGGAAGACCCTCTCCCAAGAGGAGCTCTTTGCCGACTAAGTATCAGCTCAAGTTCGCAACCGCCGTCAAGAAGGACCTCAGAAAGCAGGAGAAGGATACGATAGTGGGGTGCCACCCCTCGAATCACAGAGCCCACCGAACGAGCCGTCTTCCGCGCCTTCCGTAATGCAAAAACCCAAATCCCCGAGGGATCGCTCCCTCATTTGCTGGCTCACTGACCATGAGAGATAATATACACGCTATGCACAAGGTCACCATGATCGCGCGATGGACTCCACAGGGCTGGTGGGCTCGCGGTGTAGAAGAATCCATCTACACCCAAGGGGAGACCCTCGATGAGCTGTGGGCCAACATTCAAGAGGCCGTCGCCGTCCACTACGAGCACCAGCCTGTGGCCATCCAGGTAGTGATCGAGAGCCATGTCCCGCAAGCGGCCTCAACTACGCGGTGAGCAAATTGTTAGGCTGCTGGAGCGTTTAGGGTATCACCTCGTGGGCAAGAAGGGCGGGAGCCACCGTAAGCTGCGCAAGGTCATCTCTGGGAGGGAGCACAACATCACCGTGCCGGTGCACAAGGGCAAGACTCTGCATCCAGACTTGCGGGATGAGCTTCTGAAGGAGATCGCGGAGCGTCACGGATTGACGGTAGAAGACTTGCTCGATCTGATGTGATCCTCAACTGGCGAATCACGGAGGACACAGAAAGGGCCACGGAAGGCACGGAACGAGCTGTCTTCCGTGCCTTCCGTGGGTGTTTCCGTGCCTTCCGTGATTCAAAAGACCTCATCCAGAGGGATCTGCAACCCCGCTAGCAACGGCGATCGCAGCACCTCCCCCTCCGTGTACACCCCCGCCCGCTCATACCCCCGCTCCCCCAGCGTCAACACCTCAATCGTCTTCGCCTCAGGGTCAACAATCCAATACTCCTTCACCCCATACTTGGCGTAGAGACGGCGCTTGAAAACCCGATCCCGCTCCCTCGTAGACGCCGAGATCACCTCCACCACCAGATCGGGCGCCCCACGAATCTCTTCGTCACGAATGATCCGGCGCCGCCGCTGGGAGATGAAGAGAATATCGGGCTGGACGACCTGCTCCTCCCCCGGCTCCCCCAACACTACGTCCAAGGGAGCATAATAGACGGAGCCGAGCCGGTGGTGACGAACGAACATCTGGAGGTGAAACCCCAAATTGGCTACAGTGCGTTGATGTTGATGGGGTTCCCCCGGCGAAGGTGTCATCGGGATCAACTCTCCTTCGAGGAGCTCATAGCGCTGGCGCTCCAGGTAGGGCAGGCTCTTGTAGTCTTCATACGTAAACTTAATCTGGGCTTTGGTCGCCACGGGCGATCACCCTGACCCTATGCTACCCTGCCCACCCTTAGCGGTCAAGCCGGAATCACCGAGCCCACAGAAGAGCGCCACGGAAGGCCCAGGCTTCGCCTGGACCAGACTCCGTCTGGACTGTGCATCTTCGCCAGCCTTCGGCTGGCGAAGGCGAAGCCCACGCGCCGCGTGCGACGCTTGGCTTCTGTGCCTTCCGTGGGTGTTTCCGTGCCTTCCGTGATTCTACTTCACAACGAGCTTTCTCACTTCACTGCGCCAGACTGAGCCGTCTCGCCCATAGAGCGTTACGACATACAGATAGACGCCCTTGGCCAAGCGCTGCCCACGCCCGTTCACCAACGGGACGGTCACTGCCGTCTCCTTGCTCGTTTGAGCGATCACGGTACGCCCGTCCAGAGCAAAGAGCTGCACCTGCACAAACTCGATGCCCACACCGCGGGCCTCCACTCGGAGATACCCGGGGAAGGCCTCAGTCTGCAGGCGCTCGAACTCCAGCGGCACGAGCCGATCGCTGGCGGTCGTGAGCGTGCCGCAGTCGAGCGTCAGCGTGAAATATGGGCTGGTGGCGATCACCGGGAACGGACCGGTCGCTGGGCCGCGTGTGTACAGAGTCAGGACGCGCGAGCTTCTCGGGGGGATGGTCAAGGGCAGTTTCGGGATGGCCTTCACGATAGTGAACGGCTCATCGGGCTGGGGGTCCACCGCCAGGAGCCGCACCGCGGCCTTCCCGCCGTTGCTGACCTTCAGAGTAAGAGTGACGATCTGATTGGCTCTGGAATAGCGGACCTGGTCCGGAGAGGAGGTCGCCTTCGTCTGGGGGCATCCTGCGGCGGCAGGCGTGGTCCAGAGCAGGGCAGTCTTGTTGGGCACTGTGGGGCTGTTGAAGCTGAACAGCGCGGCCATCGTCGGATGGACCTGGACGCCGATGGTAGCTGAGCCGCCTTGATTGGCCAGGGCACAATCTCTCCCGAAGACCGTGTCCCGATACTGAAAGAGAATGTCACTGCGCCCCTCAAAGAAGACCACCTGGAAGCTCACGGTCTGGGCAAATTTGTCCGGACACTCCAGATGCGAGACGTTGCGCCATTCGATCACCAGTTCGCGGTGAGGAGGTGTGCCGAGCACAGCGACGAAGACGTTGCGCAGGGAGCTCTTGTACATGGGGACAAGATCATCCCAGAACGGTGCGACCACTGTCTGAGGGAACGGTACAGGGAGCGTGGGATTGAGATATTCCCACGAGTAGTCGGTGAAGCTGAGGTGCCCGTTGCTGCTCACAAAGAGTTGCTCGAAGTTGCCAAAGTCCCCAAAGGGCACAGGGAAGGGCAAGGGGATGAGGGCCACATCGTCATCGCCGAGATTGAGCCCGACGGCCCCAGAGGTCTCTCGCCACTGGAAGGCAGCGTAGCGCTGGCTATAATTGTTCAAGACTCGCACTGTCACCCTGTCGCCATCGGGGAACTCCAGGGTATAGAGACCTCCCACGTGCGGGGTCCACTGGCCTGAATAGATCCCATCTCCGGCCACCTGATCGAACCCTTGCCCATCATCTTGCAGGAGCACGGACTCGCCCCCGGGAGAGACGACGACGGTGACATTCCCGTTGGGATGGGCGCAATTGATGTGGAGCACCGCGAGGGTGACCGGGGCTCCCACGGCTGCGACCATCTCATCTTGAGTGGGGCGGAGCCGCTGCCGTACGAGCGCATTGGTGCAGGTGAGCGCCCCGAAGGCATTGAGCCGCCGCCCCGTGATGGTCTCTTTCAGGGTGGGGTCGCCACCGGCTAAGATCAGATTCTTAATAGCGCGCCAGTCCCGCGCGGGGTCCTGAGCTTTCAGCAGGGCTGCCACCCCAGCCACATGGGGCGCGGCCATCGAGGTGCCACTCAACGTCGCGTAGTCGTTGCCGAGGAAGGTACTCAGGACCTCCTCGCCTGGGGCACCAAGATGGACAGTTCTCCGGCCGTAATCGGAGAACCACGCGAGCGCGTCATATCTATTGGTAGCGGCCACGGCGATAATATTGGGCAGATAGTACCCCGAGGGGGTGAAGAACTGTGGGTCTTGGTCATGGTCGGCGCTCCCATTGCCCGCCGCGGCGATGAACAGGATCCCGCGGCTCAGATGGACAGCGATCGCGTCATACAACGCTTGGGAAAACCCAAAGCCACCCCAACTGTTGTTGGTGGCAATGATGTTGACCCCGCGATCTTTCATAATCTGCACGTACTCTAAGCACGCCAGGGCTCCCTCCAGGGTGCCGAAGCCAAACGCGTCCAAGAACTTGCAGGCCATCAAGCGGACGTTCCACGTGACCCCGACGACCCCTAGCGCGTTGTTGCCCACCGCGCCGATGGTCCCCGCCACGTGAGTCCCGTGCCCATTGTCATCGAGGGGGTCCGAATCCCCGTTGAGGGTGTCGATGCCGTAGCAATCGTCAATATAGCCATTGCCGTCGTCATCCATGCCGTCCTTGTCGCAATCTGCGTTCTGCCACATGTTGGCCGCGAGGTCCTGGTGGGTGTAATCGATCCCCGTGTCGATGACTGCGATGACCACCTGGCTGCTCCCCGTGGTGATGTCCCAGGCCTCCGGCGCGTCGATGTCGGCGTCTTGGGTGCCTCCCAGTTGCCCGGTATTATGCAACCCCCACAGCTCCCCAAAGAGCGGATCGCCGGGGAAGGTCGCTGCAGCCTTCACAATGAAGTTGGGCTCGGCATAGAGCACGTCCTTGTTCTGACGATAGAGGCTGAGGGCATCCTTGACGGATACTCCCGGGGGCAACTGGACCAAATAGAGCTGACTCACGATCTGGAAGGCCCTGCGGGGGGTAGCCCCCAGGGCGCTATGGGCTGCGCTCATAGCGCTCACACCGGTGCCGGGCTTAAACCGCACGAGGAGCTCCCCTTCAACGTACTGGGGGGAAGCCGGTTGAGGCGCAGCAGGAAGACCACCAGCACTGCTCAGAGAGATTAGGGCTATCACAACAGACCACAGCAGCTTCCTCCCCTTAGGCATGCCAACCTCCTACTCTAATTTTTTACTTTTTGTTCCCTACCGCCGGATGACTATCTTCTGGACGCGGCGGTGCAGCTGGCCATCGGGAGAGAGCTCGGTGAGCACGACGAGGTAGACGCCTGGGGGCAGCGATCTTCTATACCCAAGCTCTCCTGGGGACGGAGCCAGGGGGACGCGCCGCCCCTGCAGATCGAAGACTTCGAGAGCTTGCACCGGGCGCGGGACTACGCTTGTCCCACGGGCTGCTCGCCGCAGCCGCACCGCCACCTGCACCTCGATCGCACCCGAGGTGTCATCGCCGATGGTCAACTGAAAAGTCTGGCGGAACTGGCGGCTCGCTTGGCTGACGCTCCCGCGGATCTCGAACCGCCAGAAGGTCCCTACTCGCTTGCATGGGTCTTGGCTTCTGGGGCGTTCAATACCCTGCACTTCGCGCAGCCGCACGCGCACCCCGCCCGGGGTGCCCGAGCCGAACGTCAGCCCCGTCGTGTAGCCCACTACGTTGTTATCACCATCAGTGATCACTTTGAAAGAAGCCGTCTGGATGTTCTTCGAGATGATCTGGGTTCCTACCCCCAGCGAGAAATGGAGCGCTGGGTTCTCCCCGGTCGTCGGGTCAATGCCATTCGAGTTTTCCCCTAAAACAAAGCACCCTGAGATGTCCACGAGCACCGCGTTGCGCAGGAAGACCAGCTGGGCCTTCTTAATGTTGATGACCCCAAACTCGACGGGCTGGGCCAGCGCCGGGAGCACCCCGAGGGCCACCAGCA
The DNA here is from genome assembly GCA_028275205.1 of Candidatus Acetothermia bacterium. Classification (GTDB taxonomy): domain Bacteria; phylum Bipolaricaulota; class Bipolaricaulia; order RBG-16-55-9; family DRXL01; genus JANXCC01. Next base: position 1,018 of record JAPWVB010000004.1, on the reverse strand, counting down.
CCCCCACCAGCATACTCGCTCCAAAAAAACGCTTGATCATCGCACACCTCCTCTGTGTCGCTCTCTGTAATCCCCATTATAATGAATGCACGGGCGCGAAGATGTAACGCGCGTTACGTCCTAGCGCAGAATAATCTTGTGCAAGGAGCGGCGCAGCTGGCCCTGGGGCGTCTGTTCGGTGAGGACGGCGATATAGACGCCGGGGGCGAGGGGCATAGGCAGGGCCTGCAAGCACGCCTGAGGGGCAGCGTGGCAGGGCAGGGCAGCGAGCGGGCGCCCTTGCAGGTCAAAGAGCGTCAGCTCCCCTGAAAGCCCCTGAGCAGGGAGGAGGGAAGCACTCAGGGGGCGGGGACGGCGCAACTGGCGCTTGAGCGCCGCGACCAGCTCACGATCAATGCGCTTCAGTTGCGTGAGCAGCTCGGGCACGGGGCCGCGCCGCCAGCTCGCGCCGCGGAAGACCTGGGTGAGCCGCTCCCACAGCGGGTCGAGCTTGCTCACCGCCGCTTGGACGTGATCCACGAGGGCTTCGTAGTCCCCATCATTGAGGGAGTCCTTAGCAGCTTCAAGACAATCGTGCACGTCAGCGTCCATATTCGGTTCGCCGAAGGGGACGGTCACACAATCTTCATCAGTCCCGTCGTCGCTCAGATTCCGCAAATCGCTCAGCGGGGGGTGGAGCTTCCCCCATAAGACAATCTGTTGGGCTTGGGTTAAGGCGCGGGTGGCCCGCTTGTGGGCTGAAGCCGACAACAGCTTCTCGTCCTTCAGAGCATCGAGCTCTCCTTGGAGATCATCGAGCCCATCGTCTAGAGAGTCAATCATATGGAGGGCTTGCTCGAGGAAGAAGAGCAAACTGTTGAAGATCTCTTCGGTCTGCAAGAGGAGGATGCGGACTTCATCGGGGCGGTAGACGCCCCCTTGCTCGGCGAGGTCCTGGGCGCCTTCGGCAAGAAGCTCTAGGTGCTCCTCGAGCTCCCCCAGGGAGAGGGCTAAGCCCTCGAACAGATCGAGCACCAGG
>JAPWVB010000134.1 GCA_028275205.1 Candidatus Acetothermia bacterium | reverse complement strand
ATTCTTGCGTTCGGTCATGGGTTCCTCCGCTTCAGTGGTCAGTCTGAAGCACTGGTATTATACCAGACTTTGTCTGGGCTGTACAGCTCTCCCCCGTTTGACATGCGTCCTGAGGGGGGCTAGACTCGTGGGAGAGACAACGTCCTTCGGCGCCGGGGATTATGATGTCTGGCTGATCAAGTCTCGGCCGTGAGGGGGATCGGAATTTTCACCCAATTTTCACCTTCTTTCCATTCATTTGGAGCCTTCTGGAGAGTATAGTCTACTTGACAGCTTGTATGCGCTCTGCTATAATACTTCTCGTGAGAAGGTGGTAGTATGAGCGAGAAGGCTCTGGTCATCCGTGCTGAGGGCAATAGCCACGTCCTTGAGTTCTCCCCACAGGATCTGCGCGACGTCATCTCGGACATAGTCCGCTCCGACGACGTGATCGGTATTCTCTTCCTCGATCGGCTCTCTTCGTATCCAGAGAGGGATCGCTGCCCTGACTGTGAAGAACGGTCAGGCTTGGCAACACTGATGCGCTGGAGGTGATCCCATAGAGTCACAGATCGACTCTCAGATTCTCGTCGAGCTGCGCGAGATCAAGACGTTGTTGGCGACGTTGGTCAGCTTTCAGCAGCAGATGCTGGGGTGGCTGGTGCTGGCGGTGATCGGGTCGGCGCTTGGGACAAGGCTGTTGGAGTGGGTGGTGAAGAGGCTGAATAACAAGGGGTTCTGAGGATGCGATGACCGCTCAGAACCCCTTGCGCTACGCATCTTGTGAGAAGGTGGTAGCATGAATATTGTACAGCGCGGGGACCGGGCCGTCAAGCCCCCCTCTCTCCCCTCAGACTCCCCTTATACCCCGCAATCTAAAGAGAGACAATCTGAAGAGAGACAATCTAAAGTACAATCGCGGGTGCGGAGGGGCTACGGGTACTACAAGCATCTGGTCGGCTCGGCGCGCGCGATCATCTCCGAGCTTCGTCTTGATGAGAGCTACAAGCGAGCCGTGCTGGGGATGATCGCGCGGACGATAGACGGTAAGGTCATCCATCGCGACGAGTTTCTGGGAAGGCTGTCGTCGCTGCGCAGCGAGATCGAAGCGCGGGCGCAGAGGGAGAGCCGTTCTGATCTCTGCTACTGGCTCAAGCGGCGGCTCTTCCCAGCTCAGAGAGTCTGTCGGCAATGCGGGACGGAGACGGACGGGCTGATCGAGGGGCTGTGTTCGCAATGCTATTGGAGGTGATCTGATGAAAACGTTCGCTCTGGTCACTCTAGCAGTCGTGCTGCTCGGCGGGCCGATCGCGCTCGCGGGGCAGGAGACCCTCTGGACGGGCACAAGACCCAACGATTACTTCGATCTGTTGCTCTTGAAAGAGAGCACGGAGCGTTGGGTTGCCATCGTCGGGCTGATCGTCATCGGGGTTCTCGCGGTCGTCGTCTACGCGAGGACGAGCCATGTGAGATCAGAAGTCGAGAAGAAGATCGAAGACGAGTTCAACGAGATCAAGCAGCGCTACGATCTCGATCTCGACCCCAAGGCTCAAGTGCTGACCGAGAATCAGCGATTGCAGAATCTCAAGGACGTCTTCCAGACGATCGCTCAGGGGAGTGCGGCGCTCTGGACGCCAAAGGAGGGATAGATGAACAAGGCAGAGCTGATCGAAGCGATCGCCAGTCAAGTCGAGCTGAGCAAGACGAAGGTCGGGGAAGTCATAGACGCGCTGACGGAGACGGTCACCAAGACGATCTGTGACGGGGAGCCCATCAGAATCACGGGCTTCGGGACGTTCGAGCCACGCCCGCGCAAGTCCAAAGCTGCGGTCAACCCGCAGACCAAGCAGCGCATCATAGTCGGCTCGCGGGTCGTGCCGGCGTTCCGTCCTGGCAGTGATTTCAAAGAAGCTGTCCGTAGGAAGCTGAAGGTCGTGGAGTCGGGCGGGGAGCTGTCGGTCGTCAAGGCGGTGAGGTAAGATGGAGACCACCACCTTCATAGCCAACCCCAAGGTGAAGATAGCACTCGTGCGGACGGCCAAAGGCTATAGGTGGACGGTCGAGGTCACCCACGAGGATCCCGACGAAGCCCTGGCGATCCTAGATCGAGTCGAGACGGAGCTGAAGCAGAAGTATGGGGGTACCACCCAGTAGCGGCCTCCGTGGTGAGGGGAGGGGGGCCATCGCTACCATCAGCGACGGCGGTGGGGTGAACTTCCCCATCGCCGTCACCCTCTCGCCAAGAGAGATCATCCTCGCGGCCATGATCGGGGGCCTCATGCACGCACGAGCGCTCGCGCGAGGGTGGAAGGACAGGGTCTATGAGTCAGATTGGAACGTGCACATCGAGGCCATCGCCGCCGAGATCGCCGTCGCCAAGGCGCTCGGTATTCGCTACCGTCCCAAGCTCAACGGATTTGGGGCTCCCGATGTCGGTGATCTCCACGTCCGGTGGACAACGCGCAGCAACGGACCGCTCATCATTCGTCCTGGGGATCCCGACGGGATCTATGTCTTAGTCACGGGGCAGTGCCCGACCTTCACGGTCATGGGTTGGATCCACAGCTATGACGCCAAGCAGCCCCACTATTGGCGATCCCCCAACGG
>JAPWVB010000135.1 GCA_028275205.1 Candidatus Acetothermia bacterium | reverse complement strand
GCCAAAAATAATTTTATGGCCCCCAGCGATTACGATCATTTTCTGGGGACGCTCACGTGGGAGTCAGGCGCTGAGCCGCAAATTCTCTTCAACGAAAAATATCTTTCGGGTACAGCCCAAACAGTATACGGCTATCACTTCGATCGCAAGCCCTCACTTGCTCCAGATACCCCTAATTGTCCGGCCTGTCGCACGCACGAGATCGCCAAGATTGAGGTCTATCTTGAGGGGGAGACATTCTGTCGTGCCGGGGTCGTCAACACCCTCACGGAGATTCTGAAAGCTTTTCAGGACGCCAGCGGGTATCTGTTTGACATTTATGGGAAGGACGTGGCGTTTCCGCTGGGGGTAGGCGTGGGCTCGACGATGATCTCGCTCGATTTACTTCCCGTGTCGCTTTTGGCGATTCAGCCCACACAATGGGACATCGAGACGCCCAACATAAAGCTCTATCTGCCGGCGATCCCTGAGTGTTAGGGGGAAATGAGGACCGATGCCAAGGCCAGCAAGGTCTGCTTCGTAAAGGACAAGATAAGTTGTGACAACTGCTTTTATGGCGGCACCGTGAAATGGAAGCACGCTCCGCCTTGGGGGGCATTCTCCGCCCAAATCCTGCCCCCGTGCGCTTCAATTAGTGCTTTCGCAATCGAGAGCCCCAGCCCCGTGCCCCCACTCGACCGCGCACGGGACTTGTCCCCACGATAGAATCGCTCAAAGATATGGGGCAGATCTTCAGGAGCGATCCCCGGCCCACCATCGCGCACGCTCACGTGAACGGCGCCGTCTTCTCTGTATGCCGACAGCACGATCTTCCCCCCTGGCGGCGTATACCGACACGCATTGTCTAAGAGATTCAATAACACTTGCTCAATGCGCTGCGGGTCCACAGCTACCGTTGGCAGATCGTCAGCGATCTGAGCCTCAAGAGCGATCTGCTTCTCTTCTAAAGTGGGGTGAATGTGCGCGATGACTCTCTGCAGAATCTCGCGGAACTGGGTTGGAACGCGCACAATTTGGAGCTCCCCAGCATCGGCCAACGCTAACAGCTGCAAATCGCGCACCAGACGTCCCAAGAGAAGATTCTGCTCATAGATCGTCTGGAGCTGCTCTGGGGTCGGCGGCACAACGTTGTCTAAGAGCAATTCTAAGTGACTTTGCTGGACCATCAGCGGGTTGCGCAGCTCATGAGCAATATCTAAGATCAGTTGACGGCGCAGTGCTTCAGAGCGTTGGAGGCTCTCGGCCATCTGATTGAACGTCTGGCCCAGACGGCCTAGCTCGTCGCTGCTCGTAATGTGCACGCGCGGCGGAGATCTTCCCTGGGAGATCTGTTCGGCAGCGACGCGCAGCTCTTCTAAAGGGCGCGCCAAGCGCCGCACGAAGAGTATCCCCAGCCCCAGCGCGATGATCAGCGCTATGGCGCCCGCAAGCAGAATAGAGTCGCGCACCGACTGAGAGAACGCTTGCTCCAGGGGATTGAACGTCCCCGCGGGAATGGCCATGATGAGCGTCCCGACGCGCTCGCCTCGGACGCGAATGGGCACGCCCGCAGAGAGCTCGCGCTCGGAGAGCCTGCGCCCCAAGAGCCTGGGGTCGCTGCTGATGAAGACCAGCCCTGTCGCGTCCGCTATCACTAACGGTTGTTCGAGCGGGGGCAGCTCTTGGAGTTGAGGGTTGAGCAGCTCGCTCAAGCCCTCCCAGCTCCCGAAGTGATAGTAATAGCTCGTCAGGAAGCGCTGGAGCGGGCTTGGATGGACCAATCCGCGAATGCATAGACAATCATGATCGCGCAGATCGTCGCGATGGCGAACGCGCCGATCAGCTGATACGCAAAGGGGATGCGCTGCCACAGGGTTTTCATAGTTTCGCGTCACGAAAGCGATAGCCGATCCCGTAGACCGTTTGGATATACTCGGGCTCTTGGGGGTTGCGCTCGATCTTCTTGCGCAGATTCTTGATGTGAGAATCTATAACGCGCTCCGAGGTTTCATATGTTGAGCCGCGGATAGCATCGAGCAATTGAATTCTTGTGAAGACGCGATTTGGGTGCTGGGCCAGGAACGCCAGCAGCGCAAACTCGCTTGCGGTCAGCTCGACTCTCCTCTCTCGGACGAAGACCTCGTGCTGCTCCAGATCGATGCGGAGGTCTCCAGCGTGGATCACGGGTTGGTGTTTCTTCCCAGCGCGGCGCAATACCGCGTGGATGCGAGCGACAAGCTCTCTAAGACTGAAGGGCTTCTCCAGGTAGTCATCGGCGCCCAACTCTAATCCCTGGACGCGCGCGGGCTCGCCCACGCGCGCCGTGAGCATGATGATGGGCACATCAGAGCTTTGGCGAATTTTGTGGCAGACTGTCCAGCCGTCAATCTTTGGGAGCATGAGATCGAGCACGATGAGATCGGGCTGATGGCGCGCGAACGCTTCCAGGGCTGCTTGGCCATCGAGCGCGATCTCGACGGAGAACCCCGCGTTGCGCAGGTAGAGCGCGATTGCCTGCACGAGCTTCTCCTCGTCCTCGACGACCAGGATAGATGCATGCACAGTGTTATTATACTCACTCGCGAGGAGGTCGGGGAGCCTGCTTGT
>JAPWVB010000132.1 GCA_028275205.1 Candidatus Acetothermia bacterium | reverse complement strand
CCAAAGTCATAGGCGAACCAGTGCTCAAGGAGATCGGCAAGCGCGGCGGCCAAGCCGTCATCTCAGTCAGCGACCCCAAATCTTTTAATCCGATCACGACGTGGAGCCCCGCCGATCCGTTGATCAATCTCACCCATGCCGGGCTCTTGGAGATCAATCCCGTAACAGGTATGCTAGAGCCGGCCTTGGCTCTCAGCTACGAGGTATCCCCGGATCGCAAGAGCATAAAGTTCATATTGCGCAAAGGGCTCAAGTTTTGGGATGACGACGACTTGAAAGCCGAAGACGTGGTCTTCACGTACAAAGATGTCATTCTCGATCCCAAGAACCAGATCCCCGGCTTGATCCCGCTGGAGGTTAAAGCCCCTGATGAGACGACGATCGTGATGACGGTCGGCGCTCCACTGCCCATGCTGCCAGCAGTAATACTCTCGGGCTTCTTCTTCACCATGCCCGTGCTGCCCAAGCACAAGCTCGCCGAGATCGTCGCCAAAGGGAAGTTCACGGAAGCGTGGTCGCTGGCCACACCGTTGGAGCAGATTGCCGGGGCTGGGCCCTTCAAGCTCACCAAGTACACGCCGGGCACAGAACTGGTCCTGGAGCGCAACCCTCACTACTGGAAGGTGGACTCGAAAAATCAGCAGTTGCCCTATCTCGACAAGGTAATCGCCAAGATCGCGCCCAACCGTGCCGAGGAGCTGGCGCGCCTGAGCCGCGGCGAGCTAGAGCTGCTTGTGCTGCGGGCCGAAGAGACCTTCGATCTGAAACTCCCGAAGGGCTTCAAGCTCGTCATTGACGGGCCAGAGTACAGTTTTGACTTCTGGGCCTTCAATCACGACGTGGCCGATCCCGACTTGCGCAAAATCTTCCGCGAAAAACTCTTCCGTCAGGCGGTCGCGCACGCTATCAATCGCGGGCAAGCCATTAAAGAAGTGCTGCGGGACTTAGGGGAGCCTTGGTTCAGCACAGTGAACCGTCTCTCGCCCTACTACGAGCCTAATATCCCCAAGTACGACTTCGATCTCAAAGCGGCTGCTGAGAAGCTCGATAAGCTAGGCTTGAAAGACACCGACCGCGACGGCTGGCGCAATCTCACAGCCGGCAAGCAACTGGAGTTCGAGCTGATCACCAACGACAACAATCCCCGTCGCGTTGCCGCCGCCAAGTTGATCGTGGAGGAGCTGAAGAAACTCGGAGTGAAAGTGAACTTCAAAGCCATTCCCTTCGCGGAGTTCAGCGCGAAGCTAACGGGCGGGCAGTTTGTGACGGCTATCGCGGGCACGACGCACTTGAGCGATCCCTTTCTGAATGCGACCTTCTATCAGTCGTCGAGTCCTGGGCACTTCTGGCATCTTTCTGGGGCCAAGGAGCCCTTTGACTACGAGAAGAAGATAGACGAGCTGATCAACCAATCTAGCTTTGAGTTTGATTTCACCAAGCGCAAGGCGTTAGCATCGGAGCTTCAGAAGATCATGGCCGAAGAGCTGCCCATTATCCCGCTCTGGAGCCGCAAGGCAATCTTAGCCGCTTCAGAAGCGTTGGGGAACATCGAGGCGTTTACAGCCAACGCCTACGGCGTGCAGGAGTTTTTAGCGGTCATCTTCCGGAGGCGCTAGCGTGGGACAAAAGCTCACGACGATTAAGGGCTGAGCACCATCGGGATCAGCTCCACAAGCAACATCGCTCCTAAGGCAACGCTCGCCAGCCCCGCAATGGCGCTGATCCCCTGCTGCCACCGCGCCATCAGCACGATCGGCAGACTGATCACGGTGCTGACCGCCAGCATCCCTACAATGGACCCAACACCAAAGACCAAAATATAGAGCGCGCCCACCCAGAGAGAATCTACCGTGCTCAGCACCAGCAGCATCAAAGCCGCGCTGCCCGCCAGCCCGTGCACCATCCCCACCAAGAGCGGGCGCAGACCCAAGCGCTCCCCATGAGGGTGCTCGTGCCCCTCCGAGCCCTCATGGGAGTGCACGTGCCAGTGCTCATGCCCGCCGTGCCGATGCACGTGGGCGTGAATGCGCCGTCGGCGCAGATCCCACAGCACCGAGAGCCCCAGCCCGATCAAGACCACCCCGACGAGCAGTTCGAAGACCAGGGCGACGCGCTCCGGAATGGTGAGCCTAAAGGCGAGCACAGCGACGCCGACTCCAAAGAGCGTCGTCGTGTGCCCCAGCCCCCATAAGGCCCCTACCAACGAAGCCTTGGAAAGCTTCCGGTGCCGGCTGACGATGGTCGAGACGGCGACGACGTGATCGGCGTCGAGGGCGTGCTTGAGCCCCAACAGAAACCCCAATCCCACAAGAGCAAGCCACGTCATGCGCGCCTCCGCTTCAGGGCGCTCAGCAGCTTCTCCAGCTCCCCCTCGGCCATGCTGTAGAAGTGCTCTGGTTGGGGGAATTGCCCACTCTTCACTTCTTCACGATACTTGGAGAACGCTTCTAATAAAATGGGGCTGAGGTTCACATAGCGCTTGACGAACTTGGGCGTGAAGCGCTCGAACATCCCGATCATGTCGTGGACGATCATCAGTTGGCCGTCCACGTCCTTGCCGCTCCCTAGGCCGTAGACGGGGATCTTGACGCGCTCG
>JAPWVB010000001.1 GCA_028275205.1 Candidatus Acetothermia bacterium | reverse complement strand
GACGGCTACTGGGAATTGGACTTGAAACCCTGGGACATGGCCGCAGCCGCCCTCATCGTGCGCGAGGCCGGGGGGACAGTGACAGACTTGAGAGGGAATAAGCTCGATCTCTCCAGTGGCGAAGTCTTGGCGAGCAACGGGAAGATTCATGCGCAGATGATCAAAATCTTACAAGGCGAGCGTGAGTAGCTATGGAGCAGACATATATCGAAGATGTCGCGCAGAAAGTCGGGCAGGAAGTGCTCATCTGCGGCTGGTTGTATAATCGTCGCGAGTCCGGCAAGATTCAGTTTTTGCTCATTCGGGACGGGACGGGGGTCATCCAAGGAGTCGTCACCAAGGCCGAGGGAGAGGCCTTCGAGAAAGCCCTCAAGCTCACGCACGAATCATCTCTGAAAGTTTGGGGCACGGTGCGTGAGGATCAGCGCGCCCCCGGCGGCTACGAGCTGCAAATCAAAGATATTGAGATCGTTCAGCGGGTCGAGGAGAAATATCCCATTGACTTGAAAGAGCACGGACCAGCCTTTCTGTTAGACCATCGGCACTTGTGGATCCGCTCACCCCGACAGGCGGCGATCCTGCGCGTGCGCCACGAAGTGATGCAATCTATTCGAGACTTCTTCAACGAGCGGGGGTTTATCGCCACGGAGTCGCCCATTCTGACGCCCTCAGCGTGCGAGGGCACCACCACGCTCTTTGAAGTCAATTATTTCGACGAAAAGGCGTATCTCTCCCAGAGCGGGCAGCTCTATCTCGAAGCGACGGCGATGGCCTTGGGCAAGGTCTATTGGATCGGTCCGGCGTTCCGCGCAGAAAGATCGAAGACCCGAAAACACTTGACAGAATTCTGGATGGCCGAGGCTGAAGTCGCCTTCCTCGACCATGAGCAGAATATGAAGCTCCAAGAAGAGTTAGTAAAGTACGTGATCGGGCGCTGTCTGGATAGGCGTGCCCGCGAACTCAAGGAGCTTGGCCGTCAGACTGAAGCCCTAGAAAAAGCCCTTCAAGAGCCGTTCGCTCGTATCACGTATGCTGAATCGCTCGAGATCATCAACGATCTTCTCAAAGAGAAGATCGCCTCTGGAGAAGTAGAAAAGCTCAGTTGGGGGGATGACTTTGGCGCGCCGCACGAAGAGGCGCTGGGACAGCACTTTGGGCGCCCGGTCTTCGTTGAGTTCTTCCCAGCGAAGATGAAAGCGTTCTATATGGAGCCCAAGCCCGATAATCCAGAATTAGTCTTGGCGGCAGATCTCATCGCTCCCGAAGGCTATGGGGAGATCATCGGGGGGAGCCAGCGCATTTCAGATATCGCTCTCTTGAGGCAGCGCTTGAAAGAGTTTGGGCTGCCCGAAGAGCCCTATCAATGGTACATTGACTTGCGAAAGTACGGAGGCGTGCCGCATTCGGGGTTTGGGTTGGGAGTTGAGCGTCTGACCGCATGGATCACGGGGATCGAACACTTACGCGAAGCTATCCCCTTCCCCAGGATGCTCTATCGCCTCAAGCCGTGAGTCATCTCTTGAAGACTCGGCCCTCTCTGCCCTGGAGGATGCGCTCGATGTTGCTGCGGTGCTGCCAGACTGCTAACACCCCCAAGGCGCCAAAGAGCCCAATCAACTCAGGAGGCCCGGCAAAGATATACAGCGCCCCTGGGGCTGAGAGCAACGCGATCATCGAACCGACCGCGACATAGCGCGTCAGTAAGACCGTCACGGCCCATACGCCAACGGTCATCAAGAGCGCTGGCCAGGAGAAGAAAAGTAAAAGCCCGAGCGTCGTGGCTACCCCTTTGCCCCCCGTGAATTTCAAAAAAATACTCCAATTGTGCCCGACGACCGCCAAGCCCGAAAGCCACAGAGGGGCATTCAATAGACTAGCCACCCACGCCGCGACAACTCCCTTGCCCACGTCCCCAACGAGAGCAAGAGCCCCATAGCCCACGCCCACCACGCGCGTGACGTTGGTCGCCCCGACGTTGCCGCTGCCGTGCTGACGAATATCTATATTCTTCAGGCGCGCAACAACATAGCTGAAGGGCAGAGAGCCGATCAGATAGCAGCTCACGGCTGCCCCCAGGGCCTGCCAGTCCATAGCTTACGAGGAGCTCTCGGACTCTTTGAGGAGCTCTTTGAGGCCCTTCACGCGCTCCCCCATGGTGATCCCTTCACGCCCGGCATCGCTGGTGAGCAGGTGCTCTTGACGGTGGAGGTTGCGCATAGAGAGCCGTACCTGGCGCTTCTCTTCGTTGATCCCGATGATGCGCGCTTTGACTACCTGGCCCACCTGCAGGACATCCGCGGGGGTCGAGATGCGCTCATCCGTGATCTCCGAGACGTGAATGAGCCCCTCCACGTCCTCGGTGATCTTCATGAACGCGCCAAATTCTTTGAGCTGCGTGATCGGACCCTCGACGATGCTCCCCACGGAATAGTTCTCTAAGAACTTGTGCCAGGGGTCTTCCTGGAGCTCCTTGAGGCTGAGGCGAATCTTGCGCTTGCTCGCATCAGACTTAATGACTTTCGCCGTGATCTCTTGCCCCTCCTTGACGACGTCGCTGGGCTTGTTCACCTTGTCCCAGCTCATCTCGGAGATGTGCAAGAGCGCCTCGACGCCCTCTTCTAAGTAGACAAACGCACCAAAGTCGGCGAGCTTGGTCACCCGCCCCTTGACGATACTGCCCTCAGGATATTTCTCTTCGATCTTCTCCCAGGGGTCGGGCTGGGTGCGCTTCATCGAGAGGCTCACCCGTCGCTCTTGTTCGTTGACGTCGAGCACGACGACTTCCACTTGCTGGCCGACCTTGACGACTTCCTTGGGATGCTCTGGGTAGCCCCACGAGAGCTCCGAGATGTGCACCAGGCCCTCAACGTCCTCCTCGATGCGCACGAACGCCCCAAAGTCTGTCAAGCTGACGACTGTCCCGGTGGTCTTGGTGCCCGCTGGGTAGCGCTGCTTTAACCCGATCCACGGGTCAGGGCGGAGCTGTTTGATCGAGAGCGAGATGCGCTCCTTCTGACGGTCGACGCCCAGGACCTTGACCGTGATCTTGTCCCCAACTTTGTAGGTGTTGGGCGGCACCACGGGGATATCCTTCCAACTGATCTCCGAGCGATGGACCAGCCCCTCGAAGCCCCCGACATCCACAAAGATCCCGAAGTCCACAATGCTCTTGATTGTGCCCTCGATGACCTGGCCGGGTTGGAGCTTGTTGAAGAGCTCTTCCTTGCGCTGGCGCTCCAGTTCTTTTAAGTACTCCCGGTGAGAGACGACGAGGTTGCGCTCGCGCCGGTCCAGCTCCAAGATAATGAACGGCACTTCCTTGCCGCGCAGCTCCTCGATGTTGGGGGGAAGGTCATCCCCCAGGTGGGAGCCGGGCAGGAACGCACGAATCCCCGATTTTAAGAGATTGACGTGATACCCCGCGTCCTTGACCTCGTCTTCGATGGTGCCCGTGATGGGCAGCCGATTCCGATACGCCCGCTCCAGCTCGCTGATGCGCTTCTCGTAGAGCGCGGCCTTCTCGGAGACGTGGATTGTGCCCTCCTCTTCATCAATATACGTGATGAGCACCTCGATCTCGTCTCCGGGCTGGAGCGGCGCCTTGTGGAAGGGCGCCAACTCCGTGGGCTTCATCAGCGCCTCGGATTTGTAGCCGATATCAACGAGTACACCCTGATCGTTGACCTGGACCACGCGCCCACGCAGGATGTCCCCGCGCGAATACGTCAGCACGTCTTGATCGTCCAAGAGTGCTTCCATCTGAGATGGCTCAGTTGTCTCTTTGAGTTCCTCGGACATGCTCGATCACCCGCTTGCTTGAAAGGATTTGCTGATCAACTGCTCGATGGCCGATTGGACAGCCACGATAGCCCATGTGGGGGTGGATGCCCCCGCGGAGATCCCTATGCGCTTCTTCCCCCAGAACCACTCTCCTTTCAGTTCGGATGCGTCCTCAATATGATAGCACGTCGTATGCTCTTGCGCGATCTCGGCCAGACGGCACGTATTGGAGCTATTGCGCCCGCCAATCACGATGACGACGTCGCAGCGCTGAGCCAGCTCCCGGATCGCCTCTTGGCGCTCGAAGGTCGCTTGACATATTGTATTATATGCCCGGACCTCCAAGCAATGCTCGAGCACCCGCCCGATGAGCTGAGCAAATTTTTCGTACGGATGGGTCGTCTGCGAGATGAGCCCCACCCGATCCGACGCCTTCAGCTCGAGCTTTTCTACTTCTTCCGGGCCGGTGATCACGTCCACTCGCGCGTTGAGCCCCTCTAGATGCCCCAAGATCCCCTGGATCTCTGGGTGCTCGATGTGCCCCATGATCACTACCCTGTACCCTTGCTCCGCAAGCTCGCGCGCGAACTTTTGTGGGATCGTCACCAGCGGACACGTCCCGTCGTAAATCTCGTAGCCCTTCTGTTGGAGGGCGCGCTTGACCGCGGGCGCGACTCCGTGAGCGCGAATCAAGACTTTGCGCTTCTGTCCTGGCTCCACGGGGGGCAACTCCTCGTGAGACTTCACAAAGATCATGCCCTTGGCGCGCAGCCGCGCGACCTCTTGAGGATTATGGATGAGCTCCCCCAGACAGTAGACCGGGCCGTCGTGCGTCTCGTTTAATAGCTTTTCAGCTATCTCTACGATGCGCTCCACGCCAAAGCACCACCCGGCGCTGCGCGCAATCTCGATAATCGGTCTTTCTGTAGCGATCATAGGCTCTCCTGGAGGGCTGGGGAGCGCTCCAGCCCAGCTCGATCTATGCGCTCCATCAACAGATCAGCGAGCTTTTGATAGCGCTCGTGACGATCGGAGACCTCCCCAAGGTCGAACTCCAAATCTCGCAAGCTGAACGGCGTGCTGATGTACGCCGTGATTTGAGGCCAGCGGAAGGGATACTGTGGGGGATAGGGTCCGCGGGCCTCGAAGCGCACGGCGACGAATTCGCTGCCGGTGCGCTCAGCAAAGCGAATAACTCCGGGATGGGCTCGCTGGGGCTTCTGCGTCGTCCCCTCGGGGAAGATCCCCACGATCTTGCCAGATCTGATGGCTTCGAGCACTTTGCGCAAGTCCTCCACTTGGAAGTGTTCGCGATCGATCGTGATCGCGTAGTGGCGCACCCAGAAGGCCAGGAAGGGGTTCTCATGAAGCAGCGTCTTGCGCGCGACAAAGTAGATACGGTGCCGGTGGCCCAGCACAGTAATAAGCAGCGGGATATCCCAGTAGCTGCGATGGCGCGCTACGAGAAGAAATCCACCCTGTTGGGGGAGGTTCTCCCAGCCGCGCACCCGCAGCCGGAACAGGACCCGCACGATCGCGCCCAAGACCGGGGCCAGCAGCCAATAGAAGAACCCCTTGATGGCTTCGGCCGCGTTCACTCGCTTAGTTTACCAGACGCTCCTCGCTTCTGCAACGCCGACTCTACTGCTCGCACGGCCTCAGCGATGACGTCCTCGAGGGTCCGGCCCTCGGTGCGAATCACTATAGTCTCGGGGGTGATCTGTAACCGTCCGAAGCCCACGCCGTCGCGGGCGTCGCGGGCGCGCATCTGTGCCAAGACGTCTGCATACGGCTGATGGGGGCGTTCGCGGCAGCGGCGGCGGGCGCGCTCCTCGACAGAAGCGTCCAGATAGAGCTTGACGTCGGCATTGGGGAGGACGACCGAGCCGATGTCTCGTCCCTCCATGACGACATCTCTGTCGCGTGCGAGCGCCCGTTGCTGGGCAATGAGAAATTCGCGCACTTCGGGGCGGGCGGCGACTTGAGAAGCGAGCTCGTCCATCTGTGGGGTGTAGAGTTGTTCTGTGACATCTTGGCCGTTCAGCAAGATCCGCTCGTCGGGTCGAACCTCGATAGAGATCTCGGAGAAGTTCAGCCCTTGGAAGAGTCCCAGGGCGACGGCGCGGTACATCGCGCCAGTGTTGACGAGAAGGCATCCAAAGCGTTTTGCCAAGGCGCGGGCGACGCTCGTCTTGCCGGAGCCAGCCGGGCCATCAATGGCGATCTGCATAGAATTAAGATATCAAACCTTGCGCACCCTTCCAAATCATATTGATCGCTGAGTAGAGCAGCACCACTCCAAAGAGCCGTCGCAGAAAGACTTTTGAGACTTTCGCCGTGCTCCACGCTCCCAACTGTGCGCCGATGATAATCCCCAGCGCCAACGGGATCGCTAAATCTATATGGAGATTGCCTTGAAAGAAGTGCGTGATCGCGGCGATGAGCGACGACGGCCCCATGACGAAAAGACTCGTGGCTACGGCGCTGACGATCTCGACACCCAGAAAGATATTCATCGCGGGGACCATCACGATCCCCCCGCCGATCCCGAAGAACCCTGCCGCGACTCCCGCGACCAAGCCGACAAGAGCGCCAAGCAGGGGTGTGGGATTGCCGTGTGGATCCAGCCCACGTCGGAGCAGCAAGCCCAGCTCTTTGGGTTCTTTCCCCGCGAGCATCAGCCCAGAGACGTAGAGCAGTAAGACCCCGAACGCAATAGCTAACTCCTCGCTTGAGATGAACTTTGTGAGAAACGCTCCAAGCCATGCGCCCACCAGCGCTGCGGGGAGCAATGCCAACGCGAATTTATAATCAATCTTCTTTTGGCGGGAGTAGGCGATCGTGCTGGAGATCGAGTTGAAGACGATCGCAGCTAAGCTCGTGCCGACAGCTTCTTGGGTTGAGCCGACGAGGTTCAAAAAGACAAGAAGTGGGACCATAAAAATCCCGCCGCCGACCCCGACCATGCTCGCCACCCAACCGATGGCGATGGCCGCGAAGAATAATATCACCGCGATCAAGGTGTAATCATCTTCTTCGCTTGAGATACCCCTCAATAAACAGATCGAGCTCGCCGTCCAAGACTGCTTGGACGTTGCCCACTTCGATCTCCGTGCGATGGTCTTTCACTAACTGATAGGGCTGCAAGACATAGGAGCGAATCTGGCTGCCCCACTCGATCGCGCGCAACTCCCCGCGCACTTTTGCGATCTCTTGCTCTCTCTCGCGCAGCTTCAGCTCGTATAGCCGCGCCGCAAGCAGCTCTAACGCGATCTCTTTATTCTGCTGCTGGCTGCGCTCCCGCTGACACGTCACCACAATCCCCGTGGGCAGATGCGTAATTCGTACGGCTGACTCAGTCTTGTTGACATACTGCCCGCCGGCTCCCCCGGCCCGGAACGTGTCAATCTTCAGATCTTCAGGGCGAATCTCGATATCCACATCCTCGACCTTGGGAATGACCGTCACGGCAGCGAACGATGTATGCCGTCGCGCGTTGGCATCGAACGGGGAGATTCGGACTAAGCGATGGACGCCGCGCTCGGCCTTCAAATACCCGTACGCATAGGGCCCCAAGACTTCAACCGTCGCGCTCTTGATCCCCGCGACTTCCCCAGGGCTGACTTCGATGATGCTCGCCCGCCACCCCCGACGCTCTACATAGCGCAGATACATGCGCAAGAGCATCTCGGCCCAATCTTGAGCGTCAGTGCCTCCGGCCCCCGCTTGAATGCTCAAGTAACAGTCGTTGGGATCGTAGGGCTCGTTGAGAAACGCTTCCAGCTCTAGGGCTTCTAAGCGCTTGGAGAGCTCTTGAGCGCCCAACTGCACCTCGCGCTCCACGGAGGGGTCGCCCTCAGACTTGCCCAGCTCTTCTAGGACTTCTAAGTCGTCGAGCTGGGTCTCCAGCGCTTTGTATTTCTGCAAAATCCGGCGCTTCTGCTCAACTTGCTGAGAGACGAGCTTTGCTCGCTGCTTGTCCTCCCAGAAGCCCGGCGCAGCCATCTGGTCTTCGAGGCTCTTGAGTTCGGCTTCGAGAACTGCTAAGTCAAAGACGATCAGCGATCTGGTTCAACCGATCGCGAAGTTCTTGCAACATCTCTTCCTCCTTGCACAGGCTACTAAAAGTATTCTATGATTGTCCCGTGGAAAATGCAACCGGCACGCTCTACATCGTGGCGACCCCGATTGGGAACTTAGAAGATATCACGCTGCGAGCCTTGAGAGTGCTTAAGGAGTGCGATCTCATCATCGCTGAGGACACGCGGCGCTCGCGCCAGCTCCTGGCGCACTATGGGATCGAAAAGCCCTTCGAGCGCAGCTTGTATCGCGGGGTGGAGCGCGAGCGCGTCGAGTATTTTATAGAAAAACTCAAAGCTGGCGCCCAGATCGCGCTCATCTGTGATGCGGGCACGCCGCTCATCTCTGATCCAGGCTATGGGCTAGTCCGTCGCGCTATCGCTGAAAATATTTCTATAGTGCCCATCCCAGGGCCGACGGCGCTGATCACGGCATTGATCGTCTCGGGCTTTCCTACGGAGAGCTTCGTCTTCGCGGGGGTGCCGCCGAAAAAACCCAAAGCCAAGCGCGGGTTTTTCGCCCATCTCTCCCAAGAGCCCCGCACGATCGTGCTCTATGAGTCCCCCCATCGGGTGCTGAAGACCCTGGAAGTGATGGCTGAAATCTTTCCCAACAGACCCTTGGCGCTCTGCCGAGAACTCACAAAGATGCACGAGGAGATCGTGCGCGGCACAGTCCAACAAATTCTCGACAATCTCCGGGCTCGCCCGACGATCAAAGGGGAGATCACGCTCGTCCTTGGGCCGATGGAGACTCGGCCACAAACGCAACAGCTAGGAGAATCTCTATGACGAAACGCATCGCGCTGATTCAGTTGGGCTTAGGGGGCGTAGGTCGGGCGCTTGTGCGCCACATCCTCGCGCAGCGTTCCCATCATACCCAGCGACTCGGACTCTCGCTTCAGTATATCGCTCTTGCGGATCGCGACGGGATCGTCATCAATAGAGATGGGCTTTCTGATGAGAGGCTGACAGAGATCGTCGCAGCGAAAGCGCAAGGGGCGCGGCTGCGGGCTCTGCCCCAGGGCCGTCCGTGGGACGGCAGCCCTGAAATTTTAGAAGATCTTTTCGAGCCCAATGCGATCGTCGTGGAGGTGACGGCTACAGAAGCGACTGTGCCCGTGCTGCGCGCGGCGTGCGCACGGGGTCTTGGGATCGTCTTGGCCAATAAGCTGCCGCTGGCTGGGCCCTATGAGCTCTTTCGTGAGTTGACGGCCAATCCCAGAACGCGCTTTGAGACGACGGTGGGCGCGGCGCTGCCCATCATCGTGACCATACAATCGTTCTTGCTTGACACTGGGGATACTATTCAGAAAATCCGCGGGTGTCTCTCAGGAACGCTCAATATGATCTGTCAGCGACTGGAGCAGGGGCAGAAATTTTCAGAGATCGTGCGGGACGCCAGGGCGCGCGGCCACACCGAGCCCGACCCTCGAGAAGATCTCTCCGGACGCGACGCTGCCCGTAAAGCGCTGATATTAGCGCGCTTGCTTGGGTACCCCCTAGAGTTTGAGGACGTATCGCGCGAGTCGCTCTATCCCCCAGAGTGGGATACGCTTTCTATAGAAGATTTCTTAGTGCGTCTGTCGGAGCACGACGCCCGATGGGCGGAGCTCAGTCGAGACGTCCAAGCGCGGGGAGAGAGGCTACGCTACGTCGTTGAAGTGACTGAAGGGCGTTGTCAAGCTCGGCTCGAAAGACTGAAATCTGACGATGAGCTGGTGCGTCCGGGGGTAGCCGATAGCGTTGTCGCTGTGCAGACGGCGCGCTATCGCGAGAGTTCTTTAATTATTCGAGGCAAGGGATCGGGGCCGGAGCTGACGGCTTCGGGCGTGCTCGCGGATATTCTCATCTTGGCCCGCTGAGTGTATAATACGCTCAGGAGGTGATCGTATACTGCAAGCGCATAGAAGAGCCAGAGAAGAACAAGACCTCTTGGGAATGCGGGTACCAGAGTGCTTCGATGGAGCCTATCGAAGTTCTTCTCAGCCCGATGGCCTTGGCGGCTCTGGGGGCTACTATTGGGTATAACGCCAAGGTCGGCTTAGCGATCTCCGCGACGGTAGTGAACGTGAGATTTTAAGGGAGAGCAGCGATCTCGCGCACGGCGCGGTCGCTCACGTTAAGGATGATATTATCTATCAATCTCGCTTTGCCGAAGTAGACCGCCAGCGCGATCAACACTAGCCCGTCTAGCTTCTCGATGGGCTGCAGATCGCTCACGCGCACGATCTCGATATAGTCTATCTTCGCTTCGCTCGCCGTGGCGATGACCCTCTCCATCTCAGCGATGACTCTCTTTGCGTCGCGCTCGCCGGATTCGATGAGAGTCTTCGCTCTTTGCAGCGACTTATAGAGCACGGTGCTCTGCGCCCGCTGCGTCGGGGAGAGATACACATTGCGACTGCTCATGGCTAAGCCATCGGGCTCGCGCACCGTCGGCGCAGAGATGATTCTGACGGGGAAGTTCAGGTCTTGCACAAGTCTTTTGATGATGATGAGCTGCTGCGCATCTTTCTGCCCAAAGACGGCGATGTCCGGCTGCACAATGTTGAAGAGCTTGCTCACGACCAAGACGACCCCGTTGAAGTGCCCCGGCCGCCGCGCCCCACAGAGACGGTCAGCTAGTTTTTCGATCTGAAACGTGATGAGCGAGCGTTCGGGGTACATCTCCGAGACTTCTGGCGCGAAGATGAGATCTGCCCCGCGCGCCTCGCAGAGTGTTCTATCGCGCTCGAAATCTCTAGGATACGAAGCGAAGTCCTCGTGAGGGCCAAATTGCGTGGGATTGACAAAGATGCTCACGACGACAAAGTCGCTGTGCTGTCGCGCAATATCTATGAGCTGGAGGTGTCCTTCGTGCAGATACCCCATCGTGGGCACAAAGCCGATGCGCTTGCCCTGGGCGCGGGCGTGCGCGATCGCGGTGCGCGTCTCTGCAATCGTGCGCGTGATGAGCATATCTAAATCTTTCTCATCTGCACGCCCAGCTCTTCTTTGAGGCGCGCTTCGAGGCGTGCGACGATCTCGTTGACCTCGTCGTCGCTGAGCGTCTTGGTCCAGTCCCGGAACGTAATTTCATACGTCAAGCTCTTCATCCCTTGAGGGATTTGGCTGCCGCGATATAAGTCGTACAAGAAGACGCGCTCGACGCGGCGCTCGCTCTCGAGGATGCGCCGCACGCTCGCTTCAGGAACGTGCTCTGGCACCAAGAGCGACAGATCCCGCCGCGAGGCCGGATACTTGGGGGTCACCCGAGCTTGGAGCTCCGTCCACTGAGGGAGAGCGATCGTCTGCAAGCGGTGATAGATCTCTTCCACGTTCATCTCGAAGAGATAGACCCTCCAGGGCAGATCGTAGCGCTGCGTCATATCGGGATGGAGCTCGCCCAAGATACCTAAGATGTCGTCCTTGGCTTTGACAAACGCTTGGCGCGTCGGATGCAAGATCTTCTCCGAGCTTGGCTCGAAGACGAAATTCTTCAGCCCCAGCTCGCTGAGCATCGTCTCCACGATCCCCTTGAGATCATAGAAATCATAGAACTGCTCCTTGCCGCGCAGGGGCATGAGCGCTCGTCCGGCGAGCGCGATTCCTAACGAGATCCGCTCGCGTACTGCTGAGCCTTCAAGAGAGAAGACCTTGCCGATCTCGAAGAGCCGGACCCCCTCAACTTGCTGATACGCATTATACTGGAGATTGCGCACCAGCCCTGGCCAGAGGCTTGGGCGCAGCGCGTAGGACTCGTCGCTCATGGGGTTGCGCAGCCGCACCAGGGCATCGTTCATGCCGAAGAGCTCGGCATCGGCTTTGGAGACGAACCCGAAGTTGACGGCCTCGCTTATGCCCAGCGCCGTGAGAATCCTTCGGATTCTGTCTTTGAGCTCCTCGACGCGCTCGCGGCGGCCCGCCACCAAGGGGAGCGCCGGGCGCTCCGCGGGGATCTTGTCGTACCCGTAGATGCGCCCAATCTCTTCGATGAGATCTATCTCGCGCTCCACTTCCCGGCGGAAGCTGGGAATCCCCACGCGCCAGCGATCTGCCCCCTCGCGCTCCAGGGAGAACTCTAATCTCCGCAAGATCTTTTCGCTCTGCTCTGGGGGGATCTCTACCCCTAAGATCTTAGTAATGCGGCTGTGGCGCAGCACGCAGGAGCGCGGAGCAAATTTCTTGGGATAAATATCAATGACCCCACGGGCGACTGAGCAGCTTCCCCACTGCTGCAGCAGCGTCCCCACGCGATCGAGCGCGGTGATGAGAATCTCTGGGTCCATGTCGCGCTCGAAGCGATGGCTCGCTTCCGTGCGCAGCCCCAGCCGCTTCGCGGTGCGCCGCACCGAGACCGGGTCAAAGTACGCAGATTCCAATAAGACTCTGTGAGTCGTTTCGGAGACTTCGGTCTCGGCGCCCCCCATGACCCCAGCGACAGCCACGGGCTTGCGCGCATCAGCGATGACCAAGTCATTCGCGCTGAGGGCCCGCTCGACCCCATCGAGCGTGACGATCTTCTCAGCGGGGCGCGCGCGCCGCACTATGATCCTCTGCCCTTCGAGCTTGTCATAGTCGAACGCGTGGGTGGGATGGCCCAGCTCCAAGAGCACATAATTTGTTGCGTCTACGATGTTACTGATGGGGCGCAGGCCGCCCTTGACGAGTCTATGCTGAATCTTGAGCGGCGCTGGCCCCCAGCGGACATCGCGGAAGAGGCGGCACGCGTAGCGCGGGCAGCCGTGAACATCTTCGATCTGTACGGAAGCGAAGCGCTCGATCTCTTCGGTGCCCTCGGTGAGAGCAAGAGGAGGTTTGCGCAGATCAAGATCATAGAGCGCGCTGATCTCCCGAGCGACCCCAAGGACGCTGAGCGCGTCTGGTCTGTTCGATTTCGTCTCTAGGACTAAGATAAAATCATCGAACTCCAAATACTGAGCGAAGTCTTGGCCGACTTGGCAGCCCAGCTCGCTCTCCAAGATCCATATACCCGGAGACTTCTCTTCGAGCCCCAGTTCGGCGCGAGAGCAGATCATCCCCTCGGAGCGCTCCCCACGGAAGACCGCGGTCTCGACGATCTTGCCGTCGGGTAGCCGCCCCCCAGCTCGGATGACGGGCACGAGCACATTCTCAGCGAGATTGGGCGCTCCGGAGACTAATCGCACGGTCTCGCGCCCCAGGGAGACTTCGCAGATCTTCAGTCGGTCAGCACTGGGATGGGGACTGACCGTCAGCACCCTCCCCACGACGATCCCTTCGGGCTTGCCCACGCGCTCGACCGCCGCGACCTCAAGCCCGGCTACCGTCAGCCGCTCCGCAAGCTCCTGCACGAAGCTCTGCTCTATGGGAACATCTACAAACTCCGTCAGCCATCTATACGGGACACGCATTATTGCAACGCCACCCCAATCGAGATGAGAAGATTCTGCTCCGTGGCCCCAACGACGGGATAGCTGAGGCGCAACACCACCGTGAAGGGCAACAGCCCGCCGATGCTGGAGCCGCGAACGTGAAACTCGATCCCCGCTTCGACCTTCGCGCCTGCAGCGCTGAGCCAGCTCTCAAACGTTGGGGCGGTGCGCCCTGCCGCCACATAGATCGCTTGGTCTATCTCCTTGACCAGCGCGAGATTGACTATGTTATAATCCATCTCGCGCTGGAGCGGGAAGTGCAGCGCCGCGTACCCAAACCACCGGAATCTATCTGTAAACGGGAAGCCCTTGGTGTCCTTGAAGCTGCTGAGCTCGCTCAAGGTGAATCGAAAGCTCCCGCGGGTGTTGAAGCCCACGCCCAGGTCGCCCGCGACATCGAGATAGACGTTGGGCCACACGCGCAGCCGCGTGATCCCCTGGAGCGACAGCTGCGTGAAATCGAGCCCTTGGCGCAGAGAGAGCCCAAAGATATAGAGATCGCGCAAGAGCTCGCTGCGCTGGTAATCGAACGCGGCAAAGACGACTGGGGCGAAGGGGCCACTTGGCCCCTCAGGTGCATCGAGCAATCGGGCTACCGTTAGGGCAAATTGTTCGTGGGTGACCCACCACGTCCCGCGATACCCAATATCGGGCTGGGCAAACGTCAACCAACTGATGCTCACCAGCCCAAATATATCCGTAGGGGTCGGGGCTATGATCGCCGAAGCAATAGTTCCGCGCCCGAGATTGAGCCATCCTCCAGCGTAGCCATTGGCAAAAACGATCCGATAGTCGTTGAGAAAGCCGATCTCGACCGTCTGCCCCAAGGGATTGACGCGGACTAGATATGCATCTAAGGGGAGATCGTTATCACCGTTGGTGATGACGCGCGTCTTTGTGGGATAGTAATTATTTAAGCGATTGACGTCGGGGGTGACTTCGTTGGGATCAACCCGGACTTCTTTGATGGGGTGCTTGGAGCGAAGCTCCCAGGTCTCTGCGGGCTTGTCGCTCTCGTAAGTATACGTAAACTCTTCGTTGAGTTCGGAGACGGCCACGATCGTGACAGGCATGCGAATGGGGCCCTTGCGCTCCAAGAAGACGCGCACGAGGTACCGCTCGCTCTCCTTGGGGGCATCTTTGGGAAGCTCCAAAGGTTGGTTCTCAAAACCTGTGACGGCGTAATCTAAGTAGAGTGCGGGGTCGTCATCGCGATGGAGCCAGGCTGCAAAGAACTCTGAAAGATCTCTCCCGGAGATCTCCTCGACTAAGCTCTCGAACTCTTTCACCGTGATGAATTTATGAGCCCAGCGCTCATAAGCAGTGCGCAAGATCTGATTCATCATCTCGTGCCCCAGCAGCCCGCGCAGCGCCCGCAGGACGAGATAGCCCTTATTGTAGAGCCTCACGGCGCTATAGTTGGCGTAGCGCACATCGTGTTGGGGCTTGACGATCGCCTCATCGAAGCGATCTTTGTGAGCGAGCACGTAGGGCAGCTCGCTCAAGTGCCGTCTGAGATTCAAATACCCCAGCTGCGACTGAATGAATTTCTCCAACAGTCCTGAGCGCTCCATCTGGATGAGATTGGGCTCAAACTCCCCGTACTTCTCCTCAAAGTACGTGATCGAGAGATACTCCGCGAACGCTTCAGAGAGAAAATTCTCGGCGTTGAGGTCAGCTCCAACGCCGATGCCCCACCACAGATGGGCGATCTCGTGAGCCAAGACATACTCCGTGAGACGATCGAGCGCCCCCGCGACCCCTAAGTCCTTCTCGAAGAAGAACGAGCTGCCTAAGATAGTCAGACCATCGGCGGTCATCCCGAAATATCCATCCGAGGAAGCTTCGACGATCACGAGGCGCTTGTAGCTGTAAGCCCCAAAGTGCGCTTGGTAATACTCTAAGATCTCGTGGGCGTACGTCGCGAGCAACCGCGCGTTGGCCTCGTGCCCTGGACGGTAGTATACAACGATGGGAATCGCTTCAGTAAGTTCGTACTTCTTGAATTTATCGCTGATGCTGATGGGGATGGAGCGCACGGGCACATCCGTGGTGACGCGCACGACTTTATGCCCTTTCAGCTCTTTATGGGGTTCTTCAGTCTGATGGTCCCCCCCGGCGGCGACGACGTACTCTTTTGGTAAGGTGAGCTCCATCTCGTAGAGCGCCGCAGGCATCAGAAACTTATAGTATGGCCGTGGGGCGATATATTGTCCGTCAAGGAGCTCAGTCGCAGGCACGGGGATGGGGCTCCAGCCGAAGCGCCACGTGAATGTTCTGTTGTGAAAGCCCTCGTCTGGAACGGCGACATGGGGAAACTTCGTCTCAAATTCGATGACGACTGTTGTTCTTGCGCCGGGGGCGAGTGGCTGAGGCAAGTCCACGCGCAATACCGTGTCGTCCAGAGAGTACGTCTGGAACCAATCAGGCCCGCGCTCCAGCGCGAACCCAAGGGCTTGCCCATCGGGCGTCTTGACCGAGAAGACTTTCATCCATGCGGGATCGAACCCGCTCCAATACGAGCTATCGAGCACCGCTGGGGCGAGATGGGGATTGGGCTCCCGACTGTAATTGGGCATCAGCAAGAAATAGAGAGCTGAGAGTGGGACTGCCGAGTCGTTCGTGTAGTCAATCGTCGCCGTGCCGGAGATCACGCGGTCTTCTGGGTCCAGCGAGACGTTCAGCACATAGCGATCAGATGGGGACTCTTGTGCGCTGACCAGCGCGACGGCTCCTGCCCAGAGAGCTACCAAGACGATCCCAAAGACTTTTGTCATTGCGCCTCGTCGCCTCCTGTGTGTTTAGACTCTCGTCGTTGCTAAGATCTCGACGCGCACCTTGCGCACCTCTTTCTCGGTGGCCTCGACCACGGTGAGGCGCGCGCCGTCCACCGTGAGCGTCGTCCCTACTTTAGGGATTTCCGCAAGCCGATGCAAGAGCAACCCCCCAACAGTCACGGCCTCAGAGAGGGGCAAGTCCAAATCAAGCCGCGCGTTCAGCTCATCGAGCGGGGTCTCCCCATCGACAAGATAGACGGTAGGCGCCAGCTGCTTGATCTGCAGGGCGGCTTGCTTCTCTTCGGCTTCATCATACTCGTCGCGGATCTCCCCTACGATCTCTTCTAAGATGTCTTCGAGCGTGACGATCCCCATCATGCCGCCGTACTCGTCCACCACGATCGCCATGTGCTTTTTGTTCTTCTGGAAGTCGCGGAGGAGCTTTCTGATGGGCTTATTGGGCGTGGTGAAGAACGCCGGGCGAATAATATGTTCCAGCCGCGCCCCGCTGAGCATCTCGCGCAACCGCCGCACCTCCGCTTCGTAGAAGGCTTTCTCCTCGGCGAGCTTTTTGAGCTCCTCGGGGGATTGGGCTTCCTTCATGCGCCGCGGCAGCTCGTCTTGCAGCTTCTTCTTGTACTCGTCGAGCTTTTGTTTCTCAGCGTAGCCGAAGCGCAAGAGATCCTTCGCATGCAAGATCCCGCGGATATTATCGAGATTGCGCTCGTAGACGGGGTAGCGGGAGTGCCCCTCCCGCGCGATGATCTCGCGCACTTCGGCCAGGGGCGTATGAATCTCTATGGCGACCACGCGCGTGCGCGGCACCATGACGTGCTGCACCACAAGATCGTCATAGACGAAGATGCGCCGGATCATCTCGCCCTCTTCTTCTTGGAGGATGCCGCGCTCCTGGCTCAATTCGATTAAGAGTTTCAGCTGGTCTTCACTCACGTGCACGGGCTCGCGCGTGCGATACTGCGGGGGGAGTAAGCGCAGCAGCCCGTTGGCTATCCCCTGGAACGCCGTGGTCAGCGGGCGCAGCGCCACCGAGAGCCAATAGAGCGGACCGATCACGATGGGCGTGAGGCGCTCGGCGTTGTTCTTGCCCAAATGTTTCGGGGTGATCTCCCCGAAGATCAACAGATAGATCGTAATCAAGATCGTGGCGAGCAGGGCGGTCTCAGAGCCGCTCAATTGGGGAAAGAGCTGCAAGGTTAGCACGGTGGCGATGGAGCTCGCAAAGAGATTGACGAAGTTATTGACGATAGCGAGTGCTGTGATGAGCGACGTGGGATCGTCGTGGAGCGCTTGGAGGGCGCGCGCTCGGCGCGGGTGCTCGCGGATCATCGTCTTGAGGCGCAGCCGGCTTACTGACGCAATAGCGATCTCTGAGAGCGAGAAGCAGAACGATAAGGCCGTCAGGACAGCCAGGATCGTCAAGCCCATCGCTAGACTCATACGGTCTCTCTCACCTGCTCTTTTTACTGTTTCGATTATAAGTTCGCGGTGTGCGCTTTGCAAACCTGAGGGAAGCTACGGCCTGCGTTGACAACGTTGTCAGTATACGGTACAATCAGCAGCCAGTCTGATCTTTATGTTCAACGCGCTGACTGAGAAGCTCAATAGTATTTTGACGCAGTTGCGCCGGCGCGGCGCCCTCACCGAGAAGGACTTAGACGAGGGCTTGCGCCAGGTGCGGCTGGCATTGCTCGAGGCTGACGTCAACTACAAGGTCGTCAAGAGATTTATTGACGACGTCAAGCAGAAGGCCCTGGGAGCGCAGATTTTAGAGAGCCTCACCCCCGGCCAGCAGATCGTCAAGATTGTTCGGGACGAGTTGGTCCAAATTCTCGGGGGCACGCGCGCCGAGCTGCAGTTGACAAGCTGGCCCAGCGTGCTCCTCTTAGTAGGGCTGCAGGGCTCCGGCAAGACGACGATGGCCGGAAAACTCGCGAAGTATC
This sequence comes from Candidatus Acetothermia bacterium, assembly GCA_028275205.1. Classification (GTDB taxonomy): domain Bacteria; phylum Bipolaricaulota; class Bipolaricaulia; order RBG-16-55-9; family DRXL01; genus JANXCC01. The sequence continues at coordinate 20,564 of JAPWVB010000001.1, read as the reverse complement.
TTACGGAAGAGCTTCAGAAGAGGGTCTTGCTCGCGGCGACGGACCTGCAGCGCCCTGCAGCTATCGAGCAGCTCAAGCAATTGGGGGCCAAGCTTGGCTACCCCGTCTACGCTGAGGGGCGCACACCCGTTGAGGTGGCCGAAGGGGCGCTCGCCGAGGCGCGCAGAAACTCTTTCGATGCCTTAATTATAGACACAGCGGGGCGCCTGCAGATCAACGAAGAATTGATGAAGGAACTCGTCGAGATGAAGGAGCGCCTCCAGCCCACAGAGATTCTCTTAGTAGCAGACGCGATGACCGGCCAGGAGGCCGTCAACATTGCCCAGACGTTCGATCAGCGTCTGAGATTGACGGGGATCATTCTGACGAAGCTCGACGGGGATGCCCGCGGCGGCGCGGCCCTCTCCATGGTCACGGTGACGGGTCGGCCCATCAAATTCATCGGGGTTGGTGAAAAATTAGAAGACTTGGAAGTCTTCCATCCCGATCGCATGGCCGAGCGCATCCTGGGGATGGGCGATATTCTCTCGCTCATTGAAGAGGCCGAGGCCCGCGTGGATGCCAAGAAGGCCGAAGAGTTTTTGCGAAAGATCCAGAAGGAGAGCTTCACGCTCGAAGACTTCCGCCAGCAGATTCAGCAGTTGCGCCGCATGGGGCCGATCACGAAGTTATTAGAAAAGCTCCCCGGGATGCAGAAGGTCGAGGTGGACGAAAAAGCTCTTGTGAAGATCGAAGCGATCATCAATTCTATGACTCCGCAGGAGCGGCGCCATCCTGAGATCTTAAATGCGCGGCGCAAGCGGCGCATTGCGCTGGGCAGCGGCACACAAGTCAGCGATATCAACAAGCTCTTGAAGCGCTTTGAGGAAGCGCGCAAGATGATGAAGCAGCTCAAGGGCAAGAAGTTCCCACAGATGCCATTTTTGCGATAATATAAGAGGAGGAAGTTCATGGCATTAAAGATCAGGCTGAAGCGGACAGGGCGGCGGTCGCAGCCGTCGTATCGGATAGTAGTGATCGAGGAGTCGCGCCCGCGGGACAGCCGCGTGATCGCTGACCTGGGGTGGTACGACGTCCTGCACGGAGAGTATGAGATCGACACTGCCGAGGCGCTCCTGTGGCTTGGGCGGGGAGCGCAGCCGACCGATACGGCGCGCCATCTGCTCTCCAAGAAGGGCGTCTTGGCGGAGTTCCACAAGTCCAAAGTAGCCAAGACGTGAACCCCATCTTCGCAGCGTTGCAGTATCTGATCAGAGCTTTGGTGGATGCGCCAGAGAAGATCACCGTTGAGCGGATCGAGACGCCCAAAGTTGACATCTACAACATCAGTGTGCCTCAGGAGGAGATGGGGCGGCTGGTGGGGCGGGGCGGCCGGACCGCGGAAGCGATTCGCGAGGTGCTGGGGGCAATCGGGGCCACGGTCGGCAAAGACGTGATCTTAGATGTGATCGAAGCGCGGCCGGTGCCACCGCCGCGCGCGGCGGCCAAGCGCGCGCGGCGGCGCGGCCGTGCTCGCTCCAAGACGCGTTCGGCTCGCCATGCGCATTGATATCGTCACGATCTTTCCGCAGATGCTGGAGGGGTTCTTCGCCGCGGGGGTGATCGGCGCGGCGCGCCAGGCCGGTATTATCGAAATCTATATTCACGACCTGCGCGATTTCACAACCGACAAGCATAGACAAGTCGATGACCGCCCTTATGGAGGCGGCCCAGGGATGGTCCTCAAGCCCGAGCCGTTCTTCCGCGCCGTCGAGTTTATTAAGAGTCAACTTTCCGTTGAGCCTAGAGTCATTTTATTGTCGGCCCAGGGCAAGCTCTTCACGCAACAGATTGCCAAGGAACTCGCCCAAGAGCGTGCGATCATCTTGCTGTGCGGGCGCTACGAGGGTGTAGATGAGCGCGTCTTGCATATCTGCACCGATGAGCTTTCCATTGGGGACTATGTCTTGAGTGGTGGGGAGGCGGCGGCGGCGGTCGTGGCGGAGTGTGTGGCGCGGCTTGTGCCTGGGGTGGTGGGCAGGCAGGAGTCGCTCGAGCACGATTCGTTCTACCACGAGAGGTTGCTTGGGCCACCGCAGTATACGCGCCCTCCGGAGTTTCGCGGGCTGCGCGTCCCGGAGGTGCTCTTGACCGGCGACCATAAGAAGATCGAAGAATTTCGGCGCCGGGCCGCCTTGGAGAAGACCCTCAAAAACAGACCAGATCTCCTTCAGAAGTGAGACCTATGGGCAATCTCTATATTGCTCTTGTGCACTATCCCTGTCGGGATCGCCATGACAAGATCGTCACCACCATGATCACCCCCATCGACGTGACGGATATTGCGCGCAGCGCCTGCACGTATGGGGTGACGCAGTTTTATATAGTCACGCCGCTACCCAGCCAGCAGGCGATTGCCCAAAGATTAATAGATTTTTGGCTGAAGGCTGAGCCCGATCTGGCCTATCGGCGCCCGGCCTTGCAACTGGCCCGCATTGTTGATAGGCTAGAGACCAGTTTTAAAGAGGTCTTGGAGCGCGAGGGCCTCGCCCCCCTGCTCATCGGCACGGACGCGCGGGAGTTGCCTGGGACGCGCATCAGCTATGAGAAGCTGCGTGAGCTGATCGAGCAAGATGTCCGTCCGGTCTATGTGCTCTTAGGAACAGGCTGGGGGTTGGCGCTCGAGGTCTTAGAGCGTATGGATTATTTTCTGCCTCCGATCTGGGGGCCAACAGACTATAATCACTTGTCGGTGCGCGCCGCGGCTGCTATTATCTTAGATCGGCTGCGCGGGCGCCGATAATCTTTCACCAAGGGAGTGAGCGTCTATGAAGGGCAATCTCATTCGCGAGATCGAGCAGGAACTTATGAAGAAGGACATCCCGGAATTTCGTGCCGGGGATACGATTCGGGTGCACGAGCGCCTCTTGGAGGGGGGCGAGGGGGCCAAGGAGGGCAAGGAGCGCATTCAGATCTTCGAGGGAACTGTCATCAAATGTGCCGGCAGCGGTGCTAACAAGACATTTACGGTGAGAAAAGTCTCGTATGGTGTTGGGGTGGAGAAAATCTTTCCCTTGTACTCACCGCGGATCGCCAAGATCGAAGTGGTGGAGCGTGGGCGGGCGCGCCGCGCGCGCTTGACGTATCTCCGTCGGCAAGCCCTCGAAGCCAGCAGCAAGTAAGCGATGCCTGACGATCTGAAGCCAGACGATCCCCTGCTCGGCGAGCCGACAGCTCCTCGTGTCGAGATCGTTCTTGAGGAGGAACGCCCTAAACCCTGGCTCGCTCGGGTGCTCAATCGTCGAGGGATTGAGACCAGCCCAGGGATGGAGTGGGCTCTCGATTGGCTGCAGATCATCGTTGTCGCTGTAGTGTTAGCGCTCATCACGATGAATTTTGTCATCGTGCGGATGCGCGTGCCCACGGGGTCCATGGAGCCCACGATCGCCGCGGGCAGCTCCTTCTTCGTGGATAAGATCTCGTTCTATTTTCGTAAGCCCAAGCCCGGTGATATCATCGTCTTCTGGCACAACGAGGGCACTGACGAAGCTCCTCGCTGGGTGCGCTACGTCAAGAGACTGATCGCCGTGGGCGGGCAGACCGTCCAGATCAAAGATTGCTATGTGTATGTCAACGGCGTCCCCATGACCGACGATGCGTTCAATCACCCTAATCATCCCAATCCCGAGCGCCGGTGTTATTATAATTCTGGGAAGATGGGCGATTCTCTCCTGACAGTCCCGCCGGGGCACTACTTTGTCTTGGGGGACAACAGCCGCAATAGTTTAGACGGGCGCTTTTGGGATTTTCCGTTCGTGTGCGCGAAAGATTTTATTGGGGAGCCGTTTTTGAAAGTATGGCCGCCTCATGAGATCGGATTTATGAATGGCTATTTTGGCAGCCCCCGCTAGGAAGCTTTATAATCTCCTCAAGCATGGAGATCAAACTCTACCCGCCCATCACGAACGCTTCTGGGCCCCACTGCGTGACGTATGAAGAGTTAGAGCGCATCGCGCGCTCAGCTGCTGGAGCGGTCGTCACCAAGAGCATGACCCACTGCCCGCGCCAGGGCAACCCTGAGCCAAGGCTGCGCGCGCACTTAGACGGTGGGATCGGCTCGCTCAACTCGATGGGCCTGCCCAATCTGGGCTACCAAGAGTATGCCAAGCTCATCCCAAAACTCAAAGGGTTTGGCAAACCCATCATCGCGAGCATCGCGAGTGCTCCTTGTGCGCACGGGCTTCCCCCCGTCGAGCAGTACCGCGAGATCGCGGTGACGATAGAGAGGGCCGGCGCGGATGCCCTCGAGCTCAATCTCTCGTGCCCTAATTTAGAAGATGTCCCCATCGCTATGGACCCACAGGGCGTGCGTGCGGTCTTACAAGCTGTCACGCGCGAGGTGAAGATCCCCATCGGGGTCAAGCTCCCTCCATATAATAACACCCCCAAGCTCTTTGAGGAGATCGCTCGGACGCTTCTGGATTTTGAGATCTCGTACATCGCGACGATCAATTCTGAGCCGTTGACGCTCGACATTGACTTAGCGACGCGGACGAAGGTGATTCGTCCCAATGAGGGCTTCGGTGGACTGGGCGGCCCGGCGGTGCTGCCCATCGCATTGGCTGAAGTCCATAGATTCTATAAATTCTTTCAGAAGCACAGGGCGAAGATTGCCGTGTGGGGTGTGGGGGGCATCACCAGGCCCGAAGATGCGATCAAGCACTTTCTCGCCGGGGCTTCGGTGGTGCAGATCGGGACGCTCTTCCTGTGGGAAGGGCCGACGGTTTTTGAAAAGCTCTGGGCGGGAATTGAGCAATGGCTGGCGGAGAACGGCTTTTCGAGCGTCGAGGAGATCATCGGCGCGGTGAGGGAGATTTGAATCACGGAAAGCACGGAGAAGAACGGAAAGCACGGAAAACGGCTCTTCTTCAGTTTCCGTGTTCTCCATGGAGTGTTCCGTGCCTTCCGTGATTCAAAGTGAACAGCGAGAGAGAGTATGGCTGTCATCACTGGCGCTGAGATTTTCATAGACGGCGCACTTCAGAGACTTGATGTCGCGTTTGATGAGAAGATCCGCGCCATCGGGCGCAATCTTGAGGGGGAAGAGCGCATAGATTGTTCTGGCAAGATCGTTCTGCCCGGCGTGATTGACGTGCACGTGCATGTGCGTGATCTCGAACAATCTCACAAAGAGGACTGGGCGTCGCTGGGGCGCGCCGCCCTCTCTGGAGGGGTGACGACGGTCTTTGCCATGCCCAACACCCAGCCTCCGTTAGACTCTGTCGAACGCGTGCGCGACTACCGGCGCCGTGCGCAAGCTTCTTCGCTCAACGCTTACGTCTACGGCGCGATCACCAGAGAAAATCTTCAGAATTTAGAGGAGCTTGCCCCGCACGTGGATGCGTTCAAGCTCTATCTTGGAGAAACGACGGGACAGTTAGTGATCAGCGATAAGAAGCTGCACCGAGAGATCTTCAAGATCATCGCCCAGACCGAAAAGATTCTCACGGTGCACGCGCAGCGCGGCGGCGATCCCACAGACGTCACGCGCCACGAAGCCGACGATATTCTCTATGTTCTCGATTTAGCAGCGGCTTATGAGACGAAGCTGCATCTTGCGCACGTGACGACGCAACGCGCCGTCGAAGCTATTTTAGAAGCGAAAAAATCAAAGATAGACGTCTCGTTCGAGACGTGCCCGCACTATCTGTACTTCACGGCAAAAGATAGAGAGGAGCGCGGGGCGTGGCTGAAGATGAACCCGCCGTTGGCCACCGAAGAAGATCGAGAGTTTCTCTGGTGGGCGCTTGGGAAGGGCTTGATAGATATCATCGCGACCGACCATGCGCCGCACACGATTGAAGAGAAAAGCGTCGGTTATGAGAGAGCACCCGCGGGGGTGCCGGGAGTAGAGTTTTTGCTGCCGTTGCTCTTTGACGCTGTCAACGCTGATAAAATTTCGCTCGCGCGGCTGGTCGAAGTCTGTTGTCTGAATCCTGCGAAGCGTTTTGGGCTGCCCAAGGGCGAGATTGCCGTTGGGCTGGACGCCGATCTTGTCGTCGTTGATCCCGATATCAAGAAGACGATCGCTCGTGAAGCCGTGCAGAGTAAGTGCGGCTGGTCGCCCTACGAGGGGCTGACGCTGCGCGGCTGGCCGGTGATGGTGGTGGTGCGGGGAAGGCTTCAAAAGAAATCCTCCGTGCGCAGCTCTCTCAAATGAAAGACGGAGTTGACCGTGAAGATCTCGTAGCTGCCGTCGTCTTCTTTGTCAATAATGCTGACCCCGCAGTTATCTACGGCGAAGTGGCCATCGCTGGGCCCCAGGCCCAGGGCGTAGCGCAAGATCGCTCGGATCGTCCCGCCGTGGCTCACGATGAGAATCTGTTGGTCGGGGTGGCGCGCGACAAGCTCAGAGAAGATCCGTGCGGCGCGGGTATAAAGCTCCTTTCGGCTCTCCCCGCCGGAGGGGCGGAAGTTCGCAGGGTCAAGCGAGCGCATCGCGTACTCTTCGGGAAATTTTTTGAGCACTTCATCGCGGGTGAGCCCCTCCCACAGCCCATAGTAAGCCTCGCGGAGCTCCGGGAGCGTGAGCACATCGAGCTTATGGGGTGCGGCGATGATCTGAGCTGTCTCTATGGCGCGCACGAGGTCGCTCGAATAGATCGCATCGAAGTGCTCGTGGGCGAGCAGCTCGGCGGTGCGGTGGGCTTGAGCGCGCCCGCGTTCGTTGAGCGGGATGTCTACTTGTCCCATGACGCGCAGCTCTGCGTTCCAGTCGGTCTCGCCGTGACGGACTATATAAACCCGAGTCTTATAAAAGCCCTTCATAGAGGGGCTATTATAGCAGAGCAAGGGGCTAGGGTGCTAGCGATTCTTACAGAACACGCAGGGGCCGCGCGCGCGTGCGCCCGGCCCCCGCCGATCCGTCCGTGATGTCGTTGGAGAGGCCCCTCACCCCCGACCCCTCTCCCTCAGAGGGGAGAGGGGTGTAAGGGGGAGGGAGTGTCTCTCCTAGCGTTGCACCGTGCCGGTGTGGCAGCTGCGATTGTTGGCGGGGTTGGCGTCGCCCGCGGTCTCGACGGTGGCGCAGTTGGTGATCTGCGTGCCCGCGGGAGCCGCGACCCGCACGCGCAGCAGGATCGTGCTCGTTTGTCCTGGTTGTATCGGCCCGGCGTTTCTGCACGTCACGTTCTGGCCCTGCGCTGCACAGCTCCAGCCGGGGCCGCTGGCCGAGACGAAGCGCAACCCAGCGGGCAAGGGATCGCTCACCACGATGGGGCCGCTCGTCGGCCCTCTCCCTCCGTTAGCGACCCGCAGCACATAGGTCGCCTCTTGTTCGACGCGCAGTTGGCCGTCGAGCAGCTTCACCAGGGCGAGGTCGGGGGGAGCTGGCAGCCCAATGACGTTGATGGTCACACAGGACTTGTTATTCGTCTGAACAGCGTCGCCTACGTTAGTCACCTCAGCGCAGTTTTGGATCTGGCTGCCTGGCGGTGCGGTCACCTTCGCAGTGAAGGTGATCGTCACGGCATTGGCTGCACCTGGGAGCAGCGGACTGGTGGATGTACAGAAGGCGATGACGCCTGGGCCACTGAATCCGCATGACCACCCAGGCTTGTTTGCCGATACAGGCGGCTGGAAGGTTAACCCGCTAGGCTGCGGGTCTGCCACGTTTATGCCAGGTACAACAGGACATGGGGCTGTTCCCACGTTTGTCACCGTCAGGGTGACGGTCACCGTGCCACCGCTCGCCACGGGGTTAGGCGTGACGGTCTTCTTGATCTCTCGGTCGCACACGCCCATCTTGTTACCGAAGTTGATATCTGTCCTCGATGGGGGCACGGTCACGGTATACGTTCCTGGTGATGGGGGGAAGGTCTGGACCCAGCCAGGCTGCAAACTTTCGGAGACCATGTACGTTCCAGGGGCCAGGCCAGTGAAACAGTATCGCCCGTTGGCGTCTGTAGTCGCCTGCACATCGATTAGATTCGGCGGTGTTCCGAACACCATGTTAATCGTCCAACCGGGCAACCCCGGCTCATTGGGGTCTTTCACGCCGTCGCCATCGAGGTCGTTCCACTTGACCCCACAGATCTCAAATTTTTCGTCTTTCTTCTTATTGCCGAAGAAGACGTTGACAAGCTGGCCCGGAGAAACGTTCACCGTTTGTGGATTAGGCGTCGTCGGCGTCCAGCCCGATTGCACTTGCTCGGTGATGGTGTACGTCCCTGGAGCCGCCACGCCAAAGCAGATGCTGCCCTGCGGACCCGTGGTCACCGGGCTGGTGGTCGGAGGCAGTGGCGCCGGACTCACTGCGAACTGCCAGCCTGCAAGCAGCGGCTCGTTTGGATCCTGCTTGCCGTCGCCGTTAAGGTCGCTGAACTTGAAGATGCAGAGCTCGGCTTTTTCTTCTTTCCTCTTGTTGCCGAAGTTGAGGTCAGTGTGCGCCGGAGGAATCGTCACGGCGTAGCTCCCCGATGCCGGAGCCGTTTGTGTCCATCGCGGTTGCTGCTGCTCCGAGACCGTGTACGTCCCCGGCACGGGCACAACGATACAGTACCTTCCGTTCGCGTCGGTCACTGCGAACCCAATGATGTTGCCATTGGCATCTTTGACTTCGATCACCCAATTGGCTAAGCCAGGCTCTCCGGGATCTTGCTTGCCGTTGCCGTTGAGATCATTCCACTTGATCCCGCAGAGCTCCGTGTACTGGAGCCTCAAGAGATAGTCTTCGGTCTCGCCGTACTTGTAGCCACTCGCAGGACCGCTGGCGTCGGCCCCGTTCGCGGGCGCGATGGGCTGATCTGTCAGCGTGATCCGCATCCACATCTCCGATCCCTTTGTGGGATTGGCCGCACCGAAGACCGGCGTCGTAAAGCCGGAAGATCCCACTGGCACGGTAATCAGTTCATTTTGGACCGCCCATTCTGTGAACGACCCCGTAACTGCTGGCCCTAACGGACACTTCTGGATGGGGTCATTCCAGTCGCCATCGCGATTGAAGTCGATCCAGATGTTCACATAGAGTTTGGCAGCTTGGGTGCTCGTCACGGTGTATTTGACCTGCGTTTGGCCGCAGACAAAGGGGATAGCGATGGGCAGCACCACGCCGTCGTCTTTGAGGTCTTTGTCAGGCACAGGCGGAGTCACGCTGAAGTCTAAATTATTGGTAGGGTCTTGGTCTGGCCCTTGGTCGGCCTCGTTCTCGAAGCTGACGTCCGAGCCGAGCCAAGCGAGCCCCTTGGGCTGTAGGTGCTTGGGCCCCTGCGGCAGACCCGTCATAGAGTCAAAGACCGTCGGGAATTTGGCCGTGACCGGGGGTGTATACGTCGTCATCGTCGCCCCAGCGTGATTGGTGCTGTCGGGAGCATCACCGAGGTCGGCGGTGGGCTCACTGGGCAGTTGCGGTTTGCACTTGCCCGCCGAGCCAGCGTTGAAGATGGACTTAATCTCGTCTTCAGAGAGCGCGCGGTTGAAGATTTCGACCTCATCGATCGCTCCCTTGAAGAAGGGCTTAGAGATGACGATCGGATAGCCAGTCCCAACCAAGAGGGGGATGCTGTTGTTCGCGTTGCCCGTGCGAGCGTCTCTGGTAAGGACTACAACACCATCCACGTAGAGCTTGACTTTAGGCGTTCCTGTCCTTTGAACCGTTACGGCAACGTGATGCCAGTTGCCATCAGCAACATCTGCGGGAGAAACGTAGTTCGTACAATTGGCAGTAAAAGGCGGCCCAGCGTCGCATATCTGGCTCAGTCCTGCCATGTCATCGGCCAGTTGGAATCCCAGTTGGCCGTTGAAGAGATAGAAGGCATACCCGCGAGTCGGGACATTCGGATTTTGGGAATCCGGAAAGTCGAATCGCTTGTCTACAATTGGCCGAACGCCTGATTTGTCGTTGGGATCGACCTTGACCCACGCGTCGATCGTGAAATCGCTCGTGGGGTTGCCATGGCTAAGGGTCCCTGAACCGTCCTGGATTTCTACGAAGTCGTCCACACCATCGAACTGGAGCGCGCCAGCCACCATTCCGGGAGCAGGCGCCGGGCCAGTACCCCCAATCGGTCCCGGTTGGGGAGTACCGTTGTGGAGATCAGGGCCATGCCCGGGAATCGGATGTGAGATAAGGTTGTTGACGACGTTGCCTGAGGTTTCATCCAGCGGCCACCACTCTTCCAAGCCCGACGGCGGCGGGACGCAAGCGGGGAGCATGGGCACGAGGGTGATGCATTCTCCAAGCACGCTGCACTCGAATACCTGTACGTCGCTGGACCCTTGATCGTCAGCCAGGGTCACGCCGATAGTTATTGGTTTCTGGACTAGACTAGCGTCAACAACCAGAATACGAGCCCGCAATAGAACAGGCACGCTATCGCCCGGCCCCAATGGAGGGGTCCTCAGTCTGATCACTTCGGGGTCCAGATCCAGGGCCGTGGCAATGCGCTGAATGTCCTTGCTGGCGACCACTGCCATCATAACGTCCGCGGGCGCCGGCGCATGATCATGCGGGTCGCCGTCAGGCACACCCGCGGCGATGCGGAGGCCGGGGTCGCACTCGTCGATGTGCTCCAGGTGATGTTCCTCCATCGGCAGATAGCAAAAGGTAAAACAATCCCACCGCCACCACAAGAAGTGATGTCTACAGATCTTGCGCTCTACCGCTCCCCCTCCTGTCTCTATCTCTGCCCTGAGATAAGGCCGCTCAGGAGCGAGGCCCCCTAGCACATAGAGCGCTTCTGCGCTGCCGTTCGTCAGCTCCGCGAAAATCTGGGGAGCGAAGAGCCCCGAAGCTTCATCGCGAACTACTTGGGTACCAGTCAACCTGAGAGTGACCCCGGAGGGCGTCTCAAGCACTGGTCCGCTGCTGGTTAGCAGGCGCACCTGGTCTACCTGAGCGGGAGAGATCGCTCCCAAAGGAACCGCGAGCGCCAGGAGCAACCCCAGCACTCCCCAACTCCGCGCCGACCGCAGCAGGCCGGCAAGCTTCGTGATGAACATCATCTGAATCACCCTCCTTGTGGTGATGAGAATGTCGTTCCGTCCGCTTGGCGATCTCTGCTGCTCGCTGTTCTTGGCAAGCGAGCATCTTCTTGCGTTCTCGTATCGGACGTAGGGGGCAGGGTGAGGTAGAGGGGCGGGGGTGACCCCCGCCCCTACCGCGCCCTTCCCTGCCCATACCCCGCCCCTACGTCACCGACAGATCGCGACTTCTCTCGCTTTGTTGTTCGCCGTGTTGCTCTCTTTCACGCTGCGGCTCTCGACTTCGGCCTCTATCAGATACGAGCCGGGGCGCACGCGTATTAACATATTCACGTGGGTCGCGCTCTCGCCGCTGCCCATGCCGTACCTCATAAGGTTTGATTTGGAATCATTGTGGTTATACCCTTTCATGGCTACAACGCCGCCGGGGCCTGGGCCGAGATTGCTGACCGTCTTGATGACCGTTATGTCACAGAAGACCTGCTCCATCTCGGTGTAGCGCCGCACGTTTGCTCTGATGCGGACCGCCAAGTCGGGCAGGGCCGTCTGCTCGAGCTCGATCACAAAAGTTTGGTCCGACTCGGTGATGGGCACTGTTAGAGTGCCGGCAGGAGCGGCCACGCGAACGCTATAACAGCAGTTGCTCTTTGAGTCATTGTAGTTTCTTACACCCATGCTTACCACATCGCCTTTAGGGACGGCCACCGTCGCAGGCAGTGGGAGTCGCTCTCGTTGAAGGTTGGACTTAGAGGAGTTCAGGTTGATGGCTTCGAGAGCCCCTAAGGGGACGCTGGTGCCCCCGTCGAGCGTCTGGACGACTGGCAGGATCGTGAACGGAACCAAGCTCGCTTGGCCCGCTTGATCGGCGCTCATGCTCGTCCTCTTCTCTACGACGTCAAAGCGCGCCATGCCCAGCAAGAGCTCCGGCGCCTCCTTGCTCATACCAAACAGCACCAGCACACGATAGGGCCCGGCGGCCAGCTTCTTGCCCACCGGCACGCTCAAGCTCCACTTGGTCTCCGTCCCTTCGTCGCAAAACTCGCTCGCATTGGTTGCCCGAATCGTCACTTGGTTCTCTTCGACTTGGGCCTCGGCGGAATCCGGAGCACACGCATCGGGGAAGGTCCCCGACAACTCGACTGTTATATCGTCGTTGATAGTCGGCTTCTCCGGCACGATCTTTATCTGCGTCACCGGCTGAGCCGGCTGCTGCTGCGCCGAGACCGTCAACCCGACCAAGACCGCCAACGCCAACACGCCCAGACCGAACGACCGCACGACCGCTCCGACACGACTGCTGTGCTTGAGCATCTGTGATCCCTCCTTAGGATCTAATGAGTTTGTGTCTGCTCATTCTTCTCTATGGCCCAAAAGCAGGCGGTTCTAACAACCCCTCCCCCCAGGCTTCGCCTGGACCGTTCGCCGTGCCGCCTTTGGCGGCACGATGAACGTCAAGCGAAGCTTGTCCAGGCGAAGCCTGGTCCCCCCTTCCCGCTTCGGGAAGGGGGCCAGGGGGTTAGGTCTATCATAAAGACCGAGCGTGACAAAAGCGTGACAAAACGAAAAGCCCATTGGAATCAGGAAAATCGCCATCAATTTGCCATAGTATCCTCTACACGGCGAGTGCAGGCCATGCTCAGCGAGGAGCAGTACCAGCTCTTAGTGGAGATTGCCCGACAGCGCGGCAAGCCTCTCCTTCTCTATTGCGCAGCCGCCCACGCCTGGGCGATCTGCCGATTGGTGGGAACGCCCTTAAGAAAATGCTCTCTTAAGTTCTCGTCGGGAATTTGCTGGGCAACTCGCTGCAACTGCGCCCAGGCGCGCTCTAGATAATGCCGCGCGGCGTCGCCCTGGCCGCTCTGCTCCAAGACCCGCGCGTGCGTGAAATAGAATCTATAGGGCTGCTCGATCACGCCCCCGTGCGCCTCTAAGAGCTCCATCGCCCGCGTCGAGCACTCCCGCGCGAGCCCTATCTCCCCGCGGCCCAGATGCGCCCGCGCCTTCTCCGAAAACGCCTCGATCGCCAGCCCCTTCATCCCCGGCTGGTCTAGGAGCTCTACCACACGATCGAGATACTCTAACGCTCCGGTATAATCCCCCTGGTCGTTGCGCAAGACCCCCAGATCTACTAAGCTGCACCCAATCCCGCGCTGATCCCCTGTGGCACGGTTCAGCTCCAGGGCGCGCTCCAGATAGCTTTGCGCTTCTGCGTAGCGCCCAAGGTCCCTCAGAATGCATCCCATGTTGTCCGAGACCGCTGCTTGGCCCCACAGATCGCTCATCTGGCGGAATTGCTCGTCGGCCCTGGCGAGGCTCTGCTGCGCTTGTGCAAACTCCCCGCACGCCCGCTGGACCAAAGCCAGATCGTTCAGCGCGTACCCCAGACGACGCGCATCGCCGAGGGGAATCAGCGCGTCCACGTAGCGTTGGAAGTCTTGCACGGCTTGCTGATACTCGCCGCAGCGGGCGCGCAGGCTCGCCACCCCCTGTAAGGCGTCGGCGATCACGGCGGGATGCTGAGTCCGGCGCGCGACGCTCAGAGCGCGCTGCATAGACTCTTGAGCCTCCTGGAGCCGTCCCCAGGCGAGCTCCACCCTCGCTCGATGCTGATGGGCCTCACAGAGCGCCTCAAGGTCGTTGAGCTTCTGAGCGGTAGCGATCATCTGGGCGATCACATTCTGTATCTGTTCAGAAGAATTTCGGAGATCATAGATGGTCGGGAAGACCTCACGGCTGAGATAGCGCCGATACAGTTCTAAGCGCGTGCGCTGCCACTGTGCAGAGAGCGTTCTCTCTCTCTCGAGAGCATCGAAGAGCTCGATGGCCTTGGCGTAGAATCTCTGCGCGGCGCCGTAGGCGTAAGATCGCGCGGCGCGCGCGCCAGCCCGCATCGCATACGCGATGGCTTTCTCCCGCAGCTGCGCTCGCTCAAAGTGCTCGGCGAGTTCTCCGGACAATTCGTCCGAGCTTTCTGGGTACAACACTTCGAGCGCCTGCCCGATTTTCTTGTGCCAGAGCTTCTTTCTGTCGGTGCTCAAGCTTTCGTAGACTATCTGTCGGGCCAGCTCGTGATGGAACTGATAGCGCCCCTCCTGCTCGACGATCAGCCCAACTTTGCGTAGTTCTTCCAACTGATCGAGCAGTCGCTCTGGAGACTGGGGCAGCAGCTCGCGCAAGACCGGCAGCTCGCAGGCCCGTCTGATCACGGCTAGGGGCTCCAAGAGTCTCTGTGCTCGCTCCGGCGCCCGTCGCAGCGAAGCGCGAATGAGCTCGCGCAGGCTCTCCGGCAGGTGTGCTGAGCTGATCTCCGCAACGGTCAGGTGCCACTTTTCGGTGTCGTCTCGGCTCAGTGCCCCACCGCGTATGAGCGAGTGAGCGAGCTCACGCACGAAAAGCGGATTGCCGGCGGTTTCGTCATACAGCACGGGCACGGCCTCCCGTGCCATCGCACCCAGCCACTGCTCGAGCAAGAGATGCGTCTCCTCTCGTGAGAGCGGTTGGAGAGTCAGAGGGTGGTACGCTCTCCCCGGCCCGAGTGTATCGAGCCACGCTCGCAGACGACTCCCTTCGAGTGCGTCTTCGCTGCGATAGGCCCCGATCACCAGCAAGGGCGAAGCATTCTTCACCCCTACAAGATGGCCCAGATATTCCAGCGTCGCGTCGTCGGCCCACTGCAGATCGTCGAAGAAGAGAATCAGTGGGCGTTCGCGGGCAAGAAGCTCGAAGAACCCGGTGAGGGCGGCGAACCAGCGGGCCTTGCCCTGGGCAGGGGGCAGCTGGGGATTGGGCGCAAGATCGGGGAATTTCTCTTGGAGTTCCGGGACGAACTGAGCCAGCTCGCCTCTCCAGAGGGCGGGCAGTTGGGCGAGCGTCTGAGTGGGAAGGCTCTTCAGCACGGCGCGGACGGCTTGAAGCAGAGGCTGATAGGGCAGTGCGCTATTGGAAGCATAGGCAGCCCCTTGCAGGGACCTACCCCCCTGGCCCCCTTCCCGAATGAACTTCTGCACGAATGTCGTCTTGCCCACGCCGACCTCGCCGCCGATGAAGATTGCTTGCCCTTGGCCGCGCTGGACGTTTTGCCAGAGCGCTTTCAGGGTGTTGAGTTCGCGCTCCCGTCCTACGAAGGGCACGGCGGGGGCAAGCTCGATCACCGTTGGAGAGACTATGGGCGCGCCGCGCACCAGGCGCTCGTAGAGGGCGCGCATCTCCGGCAGGGGCTTGGCGTCCAGTTCGTTCTGCAGAACTCGGACGTACTCGTCGTACTGGTGGAGGGCCGCGGCGCGGTCGCCGCTGAGGGCGTAGAGCGTCATCAGCTCGCGGTGCGCCTGCTCGTGCCAGGAGATCTCTTGAAGCACCCTGCGCCACGTAGCGATGGCTTGCCTATGAGCGCGTTGCTCTGTATAAAGATCTGCCAACTGCTCTAAAGCTTCTACGTAGAGCGTCCGCAGGCGCTCCTGCTCGATGACCACCCAGTCTTCGTAAAAACCCGCGAGAAACGGGCCACGATAGAGTGCCGCCGCAGCTTCGAGGGCCTCGACGGTCGGCCTTGCGGCAGACTGACTGAGGGCTCGCTCAAACTCCAGCACGTCGCACCAGCAGTCGTCGGCGCGGAACTGCACGGCGCCCCCGGAGAAGTGCAAGCATTCTGTTCCGGCGGGTGTTCTGCGCAGCCGCGCGAGCGTCTGGCGAAGATTGGCCCTGGCCTTCTCTTCGTCGGACTCTGGCCAGAGCAGCGCAGCGAGAGAAGCGCGCGGGTGCGCGTGCCCACAGTGCACCACAAGATACGCGAACAACTCTGTGGCCTTCTGGGTGGGGAATGAGAGCGGTTCTCCTTCCCAAGAGACCTCGACCTCTCCGAAGAGCTTGATCTCCACGCGCGCCATGCAGCCTCGCCCTCCGCGTAAACTTAATTATATACTATGGACGAGGCGTGTGCGTTTCTGGCGCTCTAAAAAAGTAGGGGCGACCAGCCGGTCGCCCCTACTGAAGTCGCCGACTCAGCAAGCTCAGCTCCCGCGAAACTCCTGCTCGGACTCCGCGTTCGCTCTGATCTCTTCATTGGTGAAGAGCACCGGGTAGTAGTCGTTGACGAGCCAGAACCCCAACAGATCTCCAAAGTGCGGCGTGTTCACGACACCGCTCTGGCCGGTAGGCAGCGCGTTCCACGCCCTGATGCCGTTGGGGTTGAGCTCGACGACGTGTCTTTGCGACGGCCCGCGACTGAACATGAAATCTTCGGCCTTGGTGCCCTTGACGTTATAGTTCGCCACGTCTACAGCTGCGAGCGTCCCGTCTACGGGGAGCCCGTCGGCGTATTCGGGCTGGGAGTAGACTGCCGGCGGGATGCTGAATTTGTTCGTCTGCGGGTGCAGCGCATTTCTGAAGATAATGCGATGGATCTTCCCCCAGCGATAGTCCGAGAGCTTCTCGGACTTGTTGAACGCTCTTGCGAACGCGTCGCCCTTGAGGAGATCGAGGGCCTCTTGGAGGCTCTTTAAGATCAGCCAGTCGCGCTCTTCTTCTGGGGACAAGAAGAGATCGGGCACATCGAAGAACTCTACGTCCGACTCGCCCTTGCCTTTCTTCTTCGGGAATTTCTCTAAGAGATTGATGATCGCCTTCACCGCGAAGAACCCGCCGGGCTTGGGCATCGTCTTGTCGAGACGATCTAGTGTGTCGTCAATGACGCGCTGGATCAGCACACTGAGCCAGACGTTGAAGATCGTCGTGGCGACGCTGTCGGTGATCTCGGCTTCGGATGGGGTGTTGAGCGTGAAGCTCTTGCCGTCGGAGCTGACGGAGTCGTCCGCGTCGAAGCCCTCAAGAATGCCCGTGGGCGTGGCGAAGCTCCACTTTGCCAAATATTGCCCGACAGCTTCAGCGATCCGAGGGTCTTTTAAGAGCTCTTTCAGTTCATCGGCGGCATCCGCAGCTTGCGCGTTCTTCAGAGCGCCAAGCACAAAGGGCGTCAGCCGCCGCGCGATGAGCGAGACCGTGTCCGACTGAATCTTCATCATGTCTTCAATAGAGAACTGCTCGCCCCTGGCGGCTTTCTGTTTGATCAGCTCAGTGATGCGCCCGGCGCGAAAGCCGATGTCGTAGTTCCAATCTAAGTAATAGATCGCGTTGCTCCCTGGGCGCTTCTGGTTGAGCGGGTCGTTGTCTACGGTGACACCGACGGGGTCATTATTGGCGCTCACGATGAACCCCGACGGCGGATTGATCGTCTGGGGCATCTCGCTCATGGGCAGGATAGCGAAGGGGATCGAGTGGCCCTCCTCGCGCTCGCCCTGGAGTGCCACCCACTCGTGGCCGCCAGAACCTGTGCCGTCGCGCACGAAGAACGGCGGCAGCCCCATGGAGACCGCACCGCGCTCCAAATCCTCGCGCAACGGGGCTTCGGCGCCCGTAAAGTACGCGATGTTCCCATCAACGTCAGCGTAGCCCCAATCTTGGGAGCCTACGTCAAAGTACTTCACCCCGTCGGCAAACTGCTCAAGATTTTGGGCGCGGTTCCACAGCCGAAACGTCTTGATCTCTTGGGTGGCATAGAACCCCGTGTACTGGATCGTGACGGCTTGGCCGCTCTTGAGATCGAGGCTTGCTACGGGGCCGTGGCGCGGGATGATATATGTTGTGGTCTTGGGTGCGTCTTCGAAATTATCGGGCTGGCCGTCGCCCACTTTGTTGACTTTGTACGACTCTTCGATAGCGACGAGGGGCTCGAGCTTTCCCTGATAGTTGCTGAAAAGTTTTCCGCCTTGTTCGACCACGGCCTCCTGGTACATGTCGGTCTCGTCGAGCGGATTGACCGTCGCTCCCCAGGCGATTCTGTCGTTGTGCCCCAAGATCACGTAGGGGATGCCAGGGAAGCACGTACCAACCACATTGATGCCGTCGGCAGATTTTTGGTGCATCGCGTACCAGACGCCGGGCATGTCCAAGCCCAAGTGGGGATCGTTAGCCAAGAGTGCATACCCACTGGCAGAGAGATTCGGGCCGATAATCCACCAATTGCTGCCGGTCTCCATCAGTTCGGCACGGCGGAAGATCGGCGCAAAGAATTCGATCTCTCGCAGGCGCTCGACGAAGCCCGCGAGCATCTCCAGCACCGTTGGAGAGAGTTCCGGCAGCTCTGACTCCCAAGACCCAGTAGACTCTAATCTCCCCCCGGCGCTGCCCATAATCGTCGCGGGATCAGAGGGCGCTGACCGAAAGAGATCTTCAAAGAAGAGCGCGTGCCCGTTGAAGCCCTTCTGGCTGCCCACTTCGCGATACTTAAAGTACGTGAGCACGTTGGACGCGTCTATGTCAAACGAGAGATCGAACGTCAAGAGTTTCCCCATCGCCAATGTATCGAGCAGAGTCCACGGAGCGACTTTGGTGATCTCGATCTCTTTGTATTCTGGGGGAAGCTGGCCGGTCTCGTTGATCTTCTGGATGTACGCGTTGACGCCCGCGGCGTATGCTTCTAATTCGGCGCGGATCTCCGGGGTGAGATTCTTTTCGCTCAATTCTGCGGCGCGTCGGATGCCCAGGGTTCTCAGGGTGACGTCCTGGGAGAGCGCTCGCGGGCCGAGCAGTTCTGCTAATGTGCCGTTGGCCGTGCGACGGAGATTGTCCATCTGCCAGAGCCGGTCGCGCGCGTGGAGCCAGCCCACGACTCGATATAAGTCGAGAGCGTTCTGCGCGAAGACGTGGGGGATACCGTACTTGTCTTGGACGACCGTGACCGGGGCGCTCAACCCGGGGATCACGACGGGGTCGAGCTTCTGAACGGTCTGGGCCAGCGGCCCCATAGAGAGGGCCGCAACGATTCCGATGACCAACACAACGACGGCAAGCTTGCGCATAGCAACCTCCCTCCAAACGTTTTGGGTGGCTTATTATAGCACGACATCCCTCCTCCAAGGCAAACCGCCCCCTTGACCGCCCTCTCTCAAACTGAGTATGATACTCCCGGCATGAACCTAGCGCAGCAGCTCTTGCAGACTCGCTCGGTGCAGATCCGCCCACAGGAGCCGTTCCGGCTGACGTCGGGGCGGCTCTCGCCGGTCTACGTGGACGTGCGACGGCTCATCTCGTTCCCGCAGATCCGCGCAGAGATTACCGAATCGTTCGCAAAGATTGCGCAAGAGCGCATCGGGCTCTCCCAAATTGACGTGATCGCCGGTGGGGAGACCGCCGGGATTGCCTATGCGGCACTCTTGGCGGAGAAGCTCAACAAGCCCATGATCTATGTGCGCAAAGAGCCCAAGGACTACGGAAAGTCTTCCCAGATCGAGGGCGTTCTAGAGCCAGGCCAGCGCGTCTTGCTCGTCGAAGACTTGGTTACTGATGGGGGGAGCAAGCTCAACTTTCAACGTGGGATCGAATCCGCCGGGGGCACGGTGCATCACTGTCTCTGCGTCTTTGAGTATTTTTCGCACGAAGCGGGGCTGCACCGCGCGCGGGATACGCTCAGAGAGCACGGGATCGAGCTCTACTCGCTCGTCACCTGGGACGATGTGCTGAGCGTCGCGCGCGCTGAAAGGACCCTGACTGATGACGAAATCGCCGTCGTCGTGAGATTTCTCATGGAGCTTGCAGCGTAAGAGCTAGTATGAGAGAGTACGTGCAGATCGTCACCACAGTTCCAACGAAAGAAGAAGGCGAGCGCATTGCTCTCGAGCTTGTGCAGCGCCATCTTGCCGGGTGTGTCCAGGTCGTGGGGCCGATGACGAGTTTTTATTGGTGGCAAGGGAAGATCGAGAGATCTGAAGAATGGCTTTGTATTGCCAAGACGGAAAGAGCTCTCTTTGACGCTATCGAGAGGACGATCATAGCGATGCACCCCTATAAAGTCCCGGAGATCTTAGCTATCCCTATCACCGAGGGGAGCGAGGACTATCTTGAGTGGTTGCGGGAGCAGATTGCTGGGGCTCGTGAAAGATAGTAGAGGAATTGAATGAAGCGCTTTCTCCAGCAGCAAGTCTTCAGTCCGCTTGTTGACTTCTCGTATATCGTGATGAGCTTTCTCTTCTCTCGTGGGTTTCCGAGGTGGTATGAGCGCTTGAACACGTGGCACTATCGTCGTCAAGCGCAGCACTATGACCAAGGCGTTATAGAGCTAGAGGGGGAGCGCTACGCCCAAGCGCTCGAAGCGGGGCTCAAAGCTCTGTCGGTGCAGCCCACAAGAATTCTCGATGTCAACACCGGGACGGGCTTCGTCGCCCAAAGAGTGCACGAGCTCTTTCCCGATGCGCAGATCGTCGCCACTGATCTCTCAGAAGCGATGCTTGCCCAAGCGCGAGCGCGCTGCCCTCAGATCGAGTTTCTCCAGGCGGATACTGCGCGACTGCCCTTCGCCGATGGGAGCTTTGATCTCGTGACGCTGCACAACGGGCCGCCGCACTTGGGGGAGATGGCGCGCGTCCTGCGCCCAGGAGGGCAAATGCTGCTCGCGTTCACCTCGGGGGCGCGGGTGCCACACGTGGTGCTGCGGCGCTGGCTCGCTGTAGCGCAACGCTTTGGGAGAGTCGAGCGTGGCAGGGCTGGCGATGGCTTGTGGGTGATCGTCACGAAATCTTAAGTTTCGAACCATCCGCGACGCTTGAACCACCAGA
>JAPWVB010000129.1 GCA_028275205.1 Candidatus Acetothermia bacterium | reverse complement strand
ATGAGAGTTGGGAACTGTGTTCCCCGATAGACGTAGCCTCCAGTCACCGAGCACCCCAGAGAGTGATCGTACTCGGCGATGGGCAGCTCAAGCCCTTGCGTGTTACACAGACTTGAGGGATCGAAGCACTGCGAGCCCTCCATGATGCGCCACCCATAATTTTTGCCCTTCTCGATGAGATCTATCTCTTCGATGCGGTCCTGCCCGACATCGCCAGCGAAGAGCCGTCCCGTGCAGCGATCGAACGAGAATCGCCACGGGTTTCTCAGCCCATAGGCCCAAATCTCGCCTTGGGCGTCGGCCCGCCCTACGAAGGGATTGTCTTGCGGGATCGCATACGGCTCTTTCTCGATATCAATGCGCAAGAACTTCCCCAAGAGCGATTCTAAGTTCTGGGCGAAATTGAACGGGTCGCCCGCGGCGCCGCCGTCGCCCATGCCGATATAGAGAAGGCCGTCGGGGCCGAATTTATTTAATCCCCCGTTGTGATTGGCAAAGGGCTGCTCGATCTCCAAAATGACTCTCTCGGTGCGGTCAGCGACATCAGGGTTTGTCTGGGAGACTCGGTACTCTGCGATGATCGTTTTCAGTACCCCATCTCTGCGACCGGTGTAGTTGACGAAGAAGCGCCCGTTCTCTTTGTATTTGGGATGGAACGCCACGCTGAGCAAGCCCTTCTCCCCGCCCGACTCGACGCGGTCGCGAATATCCAAGAACGGGGTAGCAGAAATCTTGCCGTCACGAACGATTTTGATGACGCCCGCTTGCTCGACGACAAACAGACGCCCGGAGCCGTCGCCGGCGTGCGTGAGATAGACGGGCCGCGTGAAGCCGTCTGCAAATTTCTGTAACTCGATCTGCGGCACAGTTGTCGGAAACCGCACGCTGCAGGGATCAGCGGGCTGCGACGGCTGGCCGGCAGAGAGAGCACACGCTGTGGGCAGAAGGGCCACTAGCGCACTTCCCATGAGCATAATCCGGTGAAGCGAGGGCCACATCATAAAGCATTCCTCCCTCAAAGATCTTGGGGCTATTGTGCCCAAGACTTACGGGGCTTGCAACTGATCGAAGAAGTCGCAATATCTCTTGCGCAGCTCTCGGTCAGCTTTGATGGGGACATCAAGTTGCAGATGCGGATCTCCTGCAAGAGTGTAGGCTGGCCACGCTGGGAGCGCCCAATCGTTGGGGTCGCCCGTCTTTGCGAAGTTTACCCAATAGCGCATCATAGCATCAGAGAGCGCCCGCTCCTGCAGAGTTGGGTTAGTCAAATTCCCAAAGACAAACGGGATCTCCGAGCCGTGAAAGGCTCCAAGCCCCAACTGCGCCCCTGCGCGCGTCACATACGTGAAGTGATAGAGAAAAGTCTTCTGCTGAGACTTGGAGATGTCGCGCACGAACCGGCGCGTTGGGCAGACGAACGAAACGTCGGAGATCAGGGCGTCGAGGGCCGCTTTCGGGCTGGGATAGGCCGACGCGGGATAGAGCGCCAACACTTGGTCGGCCAGCCCACGAAAGATGCTGCGCACATAGGCTTCGTATTGCTCAACGGTCTGAATGCCCAACGACACGGTGAAGATCGAAGCTTCATTGCCTGTCGTGCCTGCGATCACCGGGACGACATTAAAATTCCCGGCTTCGAGGGCACGTCCGGGGGATTGGAGCAGCGCGTAGCCGTCAACCGTGAAATCCCATTTCTCGGCCGTGCTGAGAATGCTCGCTTCGCCAGGAAGGGTCTGCAAAATCTCTTGCACGCTCTTGGAACGCAGACATGCCAAGACATCGGGCGCATCGGCGCAGCCAATAGCACGAGCGAAGCGTTCCCCTTGAGCTTCGGCGCTCTCGCGCTCAGAAGAGTCGCGCAGCTTTCGCAAGTTCAACGGGCAACCACCGCTCTGAATGATCGCCCGCTGAAAGAGCCCAGCAGCTAAGGGCGAAGCCAAGAGCGCGCAGACGCTCTTGCCCCCACCAGATTCGCCGAAGATCGTGACGTTCTGCGGGTCGCCTCCAAAGTTCTGAATGTTTTTCTGCACCCAGCGCAGCGCGAAGATCTGATCAAGCAGCCCATAATTCCCAGAGACGTTGTGCTCGATATCTTCGGCGCTCAATGCTGGGTGAGCGAGAAAGCCCAGTTGAGCCAGACGATAATTGATCGTCACCACGACGACCCCGAATCTTTCAGCGAAGAAGCGCCCGTCATACGTCACGCGATCGTTAACTTTCTGGGAGCTGCTTCCCTGCACAAGACCGCCGCCGTGAATCCAGACCATCACGGGAAGCTTTGCGTTCGGATCAATCTTGGGCGTCCAGATGTTGAGCGAAAGGCAGTCTTCGTCCGTTTCTAGTTGATAACGAAAGATCGTGCCAGGGAGCTGCGGGCATGACTTCCCAAACTGTGTCGCATCGCGCACGCCGTCCCACGACGGATGCTCTTGCGGGGCCTTCCAGCGCAGATTTCCTACCGGCGGAGCCGCATAGGGAATCCCGCGAAAGATTTTTACGGCGCCCAAAGACTCTCCGCGCACGCAGCCCTTCTCCGTGGCGACGACGTTCTCATCCGCTGGACAGAGCTGACTTCCAGACCAGATTTGCTTCACAAGCGGCGTGTCAGCGCGCCACAATTGATACCGATCCCCTTGCGTCCCCGGAGCAGGATGCGCTGTATAGAAGACCCACGCTTTAGAGTTCCCTTCCAATGGCTCAGGCTCTTCTTTAACCCGCTCGTCCACAGCACTGAGACGCCACTGACGTGGAGGCGTCTG
>JAPWVB010000127.1 GCA_028275205.1 Candidatus Acetothermia bacterium | reverse complement strand
AGAAAGCTCAGATATCCGATGAGGCCGAGCACGGCTACGGGGATGGGCCCGATCTGGCTGTAGGGGCTGTACTGCACGATCTCGCACCCTTGGCCGCCCCCCAAGCAGACGAGTTGCCCTCCGCTGAGTTTTTCATACGTTAAATAGCTTGACACTCCGATCCCTAGCAGGGTCAACACCCCAATGGTCCACAAGCGCCATCTGGTCATCGCGATCACCGGAGGTTCCGCTCGATCGCCTCGCGCAGGCCCAAATAGTCTACGCCGCGGATCAGCTGTCCGTTGACGAGGAAGCTTGGCGTGGAGTTGACACCCCGCTCCTGGCCCTCGCGCAGCTCGTCTTGGATCTTCTGTCGGTAGCGCCCGGAGTCAAGGCAGATCTGGAAGTCTTCGACCTTCAGACCCAGCTCGCGGGCAAAGCGCACGAGATTCGTCTTGCTGAACGCCCCGCGGTTCTCTCCCCGTTGGTTGGCGAATAATTTGTCGTGATAGGCCCAGAAGCCCCCTTGCTCCGCGGCGCAGTAGGCGGCTTCCGCCGCCCACAGGGACTCTTGGCCTAAGAACGCAAAGTTCCTGAAGATGAGGCGCACCTTGCCCGTCTGAATGTAATCTCTCTCTATGGTCGGCTTATACTGCCGTGCGAAGTAGCCGCACGCGGGACACTGAAAATCTGCGTATTCGTACACCGTCACAGGGGCGTTGGGGTCGCCCATCTCCGGGAGAAAGTCGCTTCCCACGGGGCGCGTCACTTGGAAGCTCTCGCCGGGGCGTGACAGCACGACTGTGAGCACGATCAGCCCTATGATGACCACGCCGCCGACCGTGATCCCTAACACCATCGGCTGGCGATACCACGGCACTGCGGGCTTTTTTGTTGGCTTTTGCGGGCGCTTCGCGCTCATAGGCTATCTCCTCCAGATATTGGGTTCTTCTCAAATTATAGAGAGTGCGATCACGGTCTGCCATGAGCGCGCGCGTTCAGCCTTTGGGCGCACTCGATAGCCAGCTCGCGCGCCCGCATGATGAGCTGAGGGCTCACATAATGGGCAATGCTCTGCAACTCATGCTCGTCAATGATCTGCGCGGGCTCGCCAGGACGCTGCACCACGTCAATTTCCAAGTCAACGTAGCGCACGCGATCCCCATAGAACTCAATCGGCGTGTTGATGTTCACATAGACGCCCTTGAGGGTGCCGTCGCGCGCGTAGTAGCGCGTCTCGTAGTGCCACGCGCCACAAGAGAATTCTGTGATGGCGTAGTCGCCGGGTTCTTTGGGGATGTTCAGGCCGTCATAGAGTCCGGAGCCCTTGATCTCGCGGCGCACGGTGATTTGCTGAGGGGTGATGTGAGTAATCTGCCCGATCAGCGTGATGCTCTGCTCGCTCCTCACTTTGATGTGCTCGATGAGGAGGCGTTGGCCGACGAGGGGCTGCGCATGATCTGCGGGATGGGCGTGGTGCCGATGGTACCCTGGCTCGGTGGGGACAAGACGGGCGCGCCACCGGTCGAGGGCGTGTTTGCTCCCACCGGGGAACTCGATCATCATAGTTGTTTGTCCAGGCAAGAGCTTCCCAGGGATGCCCTCGTCAGGATGGCTCTCAAGCATGGGGAGCTGTTGGCGGAGACGCTGGATCTCTCCTTGGAGATCGCGAATATCTCTCTGATAAGCGCTGGTGCGCCAGATCACTCCCCAGCCGTTGGCGCAGAATTTCCGCCCTAAACGGAAGAGCCGCTCGCGCTCTTCAGTATCAGTGATCTCTTTGCTGATGCCTACGCCCTGCTCTTGGGAGAGCACGGCGAACCGCCCCGCCAGGCTGAGTTTGGTCGTCACGATGGGCTGGGGATGGACGATCTCCTTGACTTGCACGCGAACGGCCTCGCCCTTCTTCAAGGGCCGATCTAGCTCCGGTTTGGGGAGAAACCCCTTGAAGTCTCCAAGGTCTATCTCATAGCCCCACGCGCGCCTCTTGTGCACGATCCCCAGATAGATCGCGCCCAACTCTGCGGGGCCAGGGATACAGATGACGTCAGGCAGCTCGGCAAAGAGTAGCTCTTTCAGCGCGTTCACAGAATCTGGCGTGCCCAGGGCGATCACGCCGTGGCGATCCTCGCGATCTTTGACTTCAAGATCGAAGGGGGCAAAGCGATCTGCCACATCCGTGATAGCCTGGAGCTCTGGGGGCGGCTGCACTACTCGCCAGCTATGCTCACGGAGCAACGCTGCCAATGCTGTCGCGTAGATGCCGCGCAGTCGTATGCTGTACATAAGCCCTCGACAGTCACCGATGCTTGGGATAGGATACACAATAGCACAAAGGGGGATAGTATGGCAAGCTCGGAGACGATCGTTCTCGATGGAGCTGTTGGGGGCGGATCGGTCTTGCGCGTTGGGGTGGGCCTTGCGATCGCACTGCAGCGCCCGCTGAGGGTGATCAATATTCGTCAAGGGCGGCCCAATCCGGGGCTGCAAGCGCAGCACCTTGCGGGCTTGCACGCGGCAGCGCAGCTCTGTCACGCGGACGTCGTGGGCGCCCAGATCGGCTCCCGCGAGATCGAGTTCCGCCCAGGGCCCATCAAGACAGATCATGTAGCGATTCAGATTGGGACGGCAGGTTCAATCGCTCTCGCGTTGCAGCCGATACAGATTGCGCTCGCTCGCTGCTCTCACTATGTGAGTGTCACGATCGAGGGCGGAGGCACCTATGGGCAATGGGCGCCACCCATTGCTGCCTTGGAGCATATTAACTTCGCGCTGTTGCGTCGCTGGGGCTTTTCGGCTTCTCTTGTAGTAGAGCGCGAAGGG
>JAPWVB010000046.1 GCA_028275205.1 Candidatus Acetothermia bacterium | reverse complement strand
ATATCAACTACGCGATGAGCGTCATCCGCGGGCGAGCGATCCCCGACGTGCGCGATGGCCTCAAGCCCGTGCAGCGAAGAATTCTCTACGGGATGTATCAGTTGGGGCTGCTGCCCAATCGCCCCCATAAGAAGTCTGCCCGCATCGTCGGCGAAGTGATGGGGAAATACCATCCTCACGGGGATCAGGCCGTCTACGACACAATGGTCAACATGGCCCAGGAGTTCTCGTTTCGTTACCCGCTCATTGACGGCCAGGGCAACTTCGGCAGCCTCGACGGCGACGAACCGGCCGCGATGCGCTACTGCGTGACCGGGGATGCTCTCATCGCCACGCGCATGGGCTTAGTACGGATCGCCGATCTGGGGAGCCCTTCTGGGGGCAACGATCAAGAGATCAATATCGAGGTGCTCTCTCGAGGTGGCCGGATTCAGCGGGCCAGCCGCTGGTTCGATTGCGGCCTCCATCCCACCCTCACCATACGCACCCGCAGCGGCTATGAGCTCACCGGGACTTATAATCACCCGGTGCTCACGTGGAGCAAGGACGCCCACGGCCGCCCCTGCTTCCGCTGGAAGACCCTTGATGCCCTGCAAGTGGGCGAATATCTCGTGCTCGATCGCACGCCCGATCGCTTCTGGCCCCAAGAGCCCATCGAGATAACTGCGTATCATCCGCAGATTCCCGAAGGGTCGCGCACCACAGCTCACACCTTGCCTTCATATCTTGATGAAGACGTAGCGTTTCTGCTTGGGGCTCTCGTCGCCGAGGGGACTATAACAGAAGAGCGCTTAGAATTTACGGCGACGCCGGGGGCGCTGGCTGAGAGCTTCCAGCAGACGTGGGGCAGAGTCTTCCCCACGTGCCGTCTCCATGTCTTCTCCCGAGCGCCTGCAGGCTACGGGCGCAAGCCCTTCTTCCAGATGCAAGTGGTCAGCCAGCACGTCGTGCAATTCTTGCACAATGTGGGGCTGAAGCCGTGCCGCTCCAAGGAGCGCGAGTTGCCCACGCTTATCTTGCGCTCCCCCAAGCGGGTCGTCGCGGCCTTTCTGAGGGCGTACTTTGAGGGCGATGGAGCGGTCGAGCGCTCTGGGCGAAGCCTGCTGCGCGTGAGCGCCCATTCTGCTAGCCTCACCCTCCTCAAGCAGCTTCAGGTGCTCCTGCTGCGCTTCGGCATCGCCAGCCGGCTGCGCCCCAGCAAGGAGCAGACGTTCCGGCTCTTGATCACCGGCCGAGAGAATCTTGAGCGATTCGCTCAATCTATCGGGTTCGTCTCGCCGGAGAAGACCAAAGCTTTACAAGAGATTCTTCAGAGCTTCTCAGGGAGAGCCCTGTCGCGCACAGATTTTGTGCCCTTTATAGCAGAGTTTGTCCGTGCCCGCGCCCAAAGCGATCTGAAGTGGCTCACGAAGCATAACTTCGACCGGCTGGCGCGGTTGCCGGAGGCTTGGCCTCACCTCCAGCTTGCCCTGACCCCTACAGCCCTAGCTCCTCTCAACCCCTTGATGGAGCGAGAGTATCTCTTCGAGCCCGTGGTGAGCATTGAGCCCGCGGGACTGCAGAGAGTCTACTCGATCCGCGTCGAGAGCCCGTGCCATTCGTTCTGGGGCAACGGCTTTATCAATCATAACACCGAGGCGCGCCTCGCCCCCATCGCTGAGGAGTTCCTCTCCGAGATC
Source organism: Candidatus Acetothermia bacterium (assembly GCA_028275205.1). Classification (GTDB taxonomy): domain Bacteria; phylum Bipolaricaulota; class Bipolaricaulia; order RBG-16-55-9; family DRXL01; genus JANXCC01. The sequence goes on along the minus strand of JAPWVB010000046.1, from coordinate 7,546 downwards.
GAAGAGAACACCGTAGATTTCGTGCCCAACTTCGACGACTCCCTCACCGAGCCCGTCGTCCTGCCGGCTAAAGTCCCCAATCTGCTCATCAACGGCTCGTGGGGGATCTCCGTGGGCATGACCACCCAGATCCCTCCCCACAACTTGGGCGAGGTCGTGGATGCCTTAGTGCATCTCATTGAGAACCCAGATGCGCCGCTCGAAGAGCTCCTCCACTATATCAAGGGGCCGGACTTCCCCACCGGCGGGATCATCTTGGGGCGCGAGGGGATCGAAGAAGCATATCGCACCGGGGAGGGCAAGATCAAGGTGCGCGGCGTCGCCCGCATCGAAGACCACAGCATCATCATCTCGGAGATCCCCTTCCAAGTGCGCAAATCTACTCTAGTTGAAGCCATCGCCAACAAGGTCCGCTCCGGCGATATTGATGAGATCTCGGACCTGCGCGACGAGTCCGATCGTGAGGGCATCCGCATCGTCGTGGAGCTCAAGCGCGGCAGCAACCCCCAGCTCGTCCTGCAAAAGCTCTACAAATACACGCCCCTGGAGTGGACCTTCGGCGCGAATTTCTTAGTCATCGTTGACGGCAACCCCAGGAAGCTCACGCTCAAAGAGCTGCTCTTCTATTTCTTAGCCCATCGGCGCGAGGTCGTCAGAAGGCGCACGCAGTTCAGACTCAATGCCGCCCAAGAGCGCGCCCATCTGCTCGAGGGGATGCTCAAGGCCATTGAGAAGCGCGATGAAATTATAGAACTGATCAGCAAATCCAAAGATGCCTCCCACGCCCTCGAGGCCCTGCAAAAGAGATTTCAGCTCTCCGAGCAGCAAGCGGACGCGATCTTGAAGATGCCGCTGCGACGCTTCACCGCTCTAGAAAGCCAAGAGCTCCACCAGGAGTACACAGAAAAACAGAAAGCGATCACAGAGTACAAGGAGATTTTGGCCAACCCGCAGAAGCTCGATGCGATCATCAAGGACGAGCTGCTCGCGCTCAAGAAGAAGTACGGCGATCCGCGCCGCACCCAGATCGTCGCTGACTTCGACCAAGAGACGCTCAGTGAAGAAGCGCTCATCCCCGACACAGATCTTCTGATCAGCGTGAGCGTGAAGGGCTACGCGAGCGCCCCCAAGGAAGAAGTCTACAGAAAGCAGCAGCGCGGCGGCAAGGGCATCTTAGTGATGCGCCTGCGCGAGGGCGACGCGATGAAACGCGTCTTCACCTGCCACGCCCGCGATGACCTCTTGATCTTCACCAAGGCCCATAAAGTCTATAAACTCAAAGCGTATCAGCTCTACTCAGAGCGACGCGACGTCAAGGGTGAGAATCTGCGAAACTTCATCGCGATGGAGCCAGATGAAGAAGTCTGCGCTATGCTCCCCTTGCACACCGATGGGGCGGAGCAGCGCTACTGCCTGATGGCCACAGCCCGGGGCATTCTCAATCGCAACGAATACGCAGATTTCTATAACGCCCACACGAGCGGGATCTTGGCGATCAACGCCGAGCCTGGGGACTATATCGTTGACGCGGCGATCTCCAAGGGCACTGGCGAAGTGCTCTTAGCCAGTGCTCAGGGGATGACCATTCGCTTCAAAGAAGAGCTGGCGCGGTGCACTGGCCGCCCCAGCAAGGGGGTCATCGGGATGCGGCTGGATGAGGGCGATCGGCTCGTGGGATTAGTGACGCTCGAACCCGGTGACCCCGAAGATAAGCTCTTGCTCGTGACCGAGAACGGCTACGGCAAGCGGACTCCGTTAGAAGAGTTTCCCTCTCAGGGGCGCGGCGGCAAGGGCGTCTTGGGGATCAAAGTGGACGAGAAGACGGGGCTGGTTGTGGCTATCGAGAAGGTCAAAGACGACGACGAGATCATGGTGGCGACCCTCAACGGCAAGATCATTCGCATTTCAGCCCAAGAGGTGCGCATCGTGGGGCGCTACGCCAAGGGCGTCAAGCTCATAGACCTAGACGAGGGCGACAAAGTCGTCTCGGTGGTGCGCTACGTGCCGGGGAGAGAGTACCTCTCCCCCGGCCCCTCCCCGACACGGGGAGGGGAGTCCCCCCTTCCCGCTCCGGGAAGGGGGCCAGGGGGTTAGGTCAACCGGCGGATTCATCCGCCGGCACACTCCTATGCGCACGGTCATCGGCCTGGAAGTCCACGCGCAACTGCTGACCAAGACAAAGCTCTTCTGTAGCTGTTCCGCAGAATATTTTGGGGCGCCCCCCAATACCCATACGTGTCCTGTCTGCTTGGGGATGCCTGGGGCGCTGCCGGTGCTCAACGAGCGTGCCGTCGAATACGCGCTCATGGCTGCGCTCGCCTTGCACTGTGAGATCCCCCAGCGCTCGACGTTCGCCCGGAAGAATTATTTCTATCCCGATCTGCCCAAGGGGTATCAGATCTCGCAGTTTGATGAGCCCTTAGCGATCCGCGGTTTTGTGGAGCTGCCCACGGGCAAGCGTGTCCGCATTCGGCGTGTCCATCTTGAAGAAGATGCCGGCAAACTCCTCCACACCGAGACGGGCGTGAGTCTCGTCGACTTCAACCGTGCCGGCGTGCCCCTCATCGAGATCGTCAGCGAGCCCGAGCTGAGCTCCCCGAAAGAAGCGCGACTCTACATGGAAGAGCTCCGTCGGATCTTGCGGTATCTTGGGGTCTGCAGCGGCGACATGGAAGAGGGCTCCCTGCGCTGCGATGCGAACATCTCCGTCAGCCCTGACGCTCAGCTGGGCACCAAGATCGAGGTCAAAAATATGAACTCATTCAAGGCGGTAGAAGCAGCTCTCGACTATGAGGTGCGTCGCCAACGCCAGATCCTCGAGCGCGGCGGCTCCGTCGTCCAAGAGACGCGGCTCTGGAACGAAAAAACAGGAGAGACCGAGCCGATGCGCGCCAAAGAAGAGTCTGAAGATTATCGCTACTTCCCCGACCCCGATCTTGTCCCCTTGCAGATAGATGACTCGTGGAAGCAGAAGATAGATCTGCCGGAGCTGCCCGCGGCCAAGCGTGCCCGCTTTGCCCAAGAGTATCAGCTCCCTGAGTACGATATCGCCGTGCTCACCGAAGAGCGCCCCATCGCTGAGTACTTCGAAGCGGTCGTCAAGCTCTATCAGCACCCTAAAGACGTGAGCAACTGGATGATGTCCGAGCTCCTGAGACTGCTTAAGGAGCAGCGATCTTTAGAGATCCCCATGAAGCCGGAGCACTTCGCCCAGGTGCTGCAGATGGTGCGCTCCGGGCAGATCACGCGCACGGTCGCCAAAGACGTGATCGAAGAATCGTTCAAGACGGGCAAAGCCCCTCAAGAGATCGTGCGCGAGAAGGGGCTGGGGCAGATCTCCGATGAGGGGCTCCTCGCCGAGATTGTGACGAAAGTTCTCGCGGAGAACCCCAAAGCTGTGGCGGACTTTCGGGCGGGCAAAGAAGCGGCCCTGGGGTTTTTACAAGGCCAGGTGATGAAAGCTACCTCCGGCAAGGCCGATCCCCACAAGGTGCGCGCTCTGCTCCTTGAGAAGCTCCGTCATTGAGCGGCGCTCAGCGCCAAGGGCTGCCGCTGAGCGCGGCGCACCCCCTGCCCACGACTGATCTCAAGTTGCACCATGCGCCCTCCCAGCCCCGCCGCGATGACCTCCACAGCGGCTTCAAGATCCATCTTCGGCCCGCACGTGAAGATGTCAATCGCGGCATAGCGATATTCCGGCCAGGTGTGAATCGTCAGATGGGACTCGGCGATGACCACAACGCCGCTGACGCCGTAGGGGTTGAAGTGATGGAAGACGCTCTGAATGACGGTGGCGTTGGCAGCCCGCGCCGCCTGGAGCAGGAGCTGCTCCAGCGCGTGCGCGTCATCGAGAAGATGGGGATCAGCGTCCCAGATCTCTAAGATGAGATGGCGACCCAGGGCTTGCTCCCGCATTGCTCACCTCCTTGGTGCTATGATGGATTCGTGATCATAGTAGATATCCACCTCCTCCCCAAGGGAGCGACACCGTGGCGGCCGAAAGTCCTTGAGCGTCTCAATCCGAACGAACGCCGACCGGTACCACGGACGATCCGGAGCGACAGAGACCGACGTGGTCGTCTCCATCAGATACGGCCAGTTCTCGTAGAACCCAAAGTCCCGACAGATGTCCGATATGAACAGATCACGCTGAAGAAGACGCTGCTCGAAGAGATGCCACTTGGAGGGAGAAGCTTCGATCTTCGTCAGCCCGAAGTAGCCCGCTTGGCCTGCGCCGGGCTTGAGCAGGGAAAGCCCCTGCTCGACAAAGAGCCAAAAGCCCTCGACAGTCTCCAACGGATCAGTGACGAAGACATCGAATTTCCCTAAAAACTCGTCGGGGATGGGCTGGCGCAGGTCGTGCACATAAGCGCGCAGGGGCCAGCGAGCGCGCTGGGCTTGCTCGGTGAGAAATTCTACAAGGCGCGCATCTATCTCGAAGACCACGATCCGCGAGGGTCTTTCCGTCAGCGCCAGGGCAACGCTGAGCAGATCGTCATCCCCTAGAACTGCGATCGCTTTATGATCGAGATCGCCGCAGCGATCGAGCCACGCCACGCGGCGGATCACCGACTCTTCAGTAAGAACCCCCTGATCGAACTCTTGGACGGCTTGAGGGCGGCGCTGGGCGATCTGGGAGAATTTCTTCTGGAGTTCTGGGAGTGGGGCAGGGCCGACGGCACACTGAGAACAGATCTGCCCCAGCGGCGGTGCGTGATCGAGATGCCACCCTTCTAGGGCTTTGCGGCCCGCGGGCGTGAAGGCCACAGTGCGCCCATGAATCTCAATATAGCCGAGCTCTTGCAAAGCTTCGATCAGCTCGATGAAGCGAGGGAAGGGGCGCTCGCAGGCGCCCGCGGCTTGCCAGATATCGCTCTCGCGGCGGAGGGCTTGGAGCATGCGTCGCACATCCCCCTCCGCGATGGACGATGACCGTCGCTGCAGGTGTGCTAAGAGTTCCTGCATGGCGATCACCTCAAAAGCAAAATGGACTTGCCCTCCACACAGCCACACTATTGCGCAAGAGCAACGCTCTTGCACTCTAGCACGGGGCTTCAGACAAGCCCAGAGCTCTTTATTATATCTGAGAGATCGTGGGCGTGCAAGGGGGTTAGCGCCGATGCTCGTTCAATCTGTACGCGGCAATCCCGAAAGCTACGGCAACGTTGAGCGATTCCTTCTTCCCGTGCATGGGCAGCGTGATGATCGCATCGGCGCGCCTGAGGAGCGCCGGGGAGAGCCCGGTCACTTCGTTGCCCAACACCAACGCGATGGGAAACTTTGGGACGAATTCGCGGTAGTCTATTGTGGGGAGGTCAATGTTATTTTCGAGGGCTACGATCTGAACCCCTTGAGCTCTGAGGCGCTCTAGGAGCCGCCACGTCTGGGCGACATGCTCCCAGGGGACGGATTTCTCTGCCCCCAGCGCGACTTTCTCGATCTCATAGCGCGGCGGCGTCGGGGTGTACCCGCAGAGATAGATCTTCGTGATCCCAGCAGCATCGGCGGTGCGGAAGATCGCCCCGACGTTAAATGTGCTACGAATATTGTCGCAGACGACGTAGAACTCTTGCGTGAACATATTCAGAATCACGGAAGGCACTGAACAAGCCACGGAAGGCACGGAAAAGATCTTGCCGTCCTTCCGTGCTTTCCGTGATTCAATTTTACACCATGCGTGTCTATTCAGTATACTGAAATGCGCATGATCGAGCTTGATGGACACTCTCTCACGCTTGAGACGGCTAAGCGAATCGTCTTTGGAGGAGAGCGCGTTTCTCTTGCGCCACGCGCGCTCGAGCGCGTGCGCGCCGGTCGGGCCGTTGTCGAGAAGATCGTCTCTGAAAATCAGAGAGTCTATGGGATCAACACGGGCTTTGGGAAGCTGAGCACCCAAGCGATCCCAAATGAGAAGCTCTCGCTGCTTCAGGAGAATCTCTTGAAGAGCCACGCCGTCGGCGTGGGCGAGCCCCTCCCCGATGAGGTCGCTCGCGCTGTCGTGCTCTTTCGATTGAACTCGCTGTTGCAGGGGCGATCTGGGGTGCGCGTCGAGATCGTCGAATATCTCAAAGCATTGCTCAATCACGGAGTGGTGCCCATCATTCCCGCGAAGGGCTCGGTGGGCTCCAGCGGGGACTTGGCACCTCTAGCCCATTTAGCATTACTACTGATCGGCGAGGGCCAGGCGAAGCTCCACGGCAGAATTCTCTCCGGGGGAGAACTCTTGAGAGAGCTTGGGCTGGAGCCACTCCGCTTAGCTCCTAAAGAAGGACTGGCGCTCATCAACGGGACGCAAGTCACGTTAGCATTGGGGTTTGTGGCGCTGGTGCGCGCACAGAGTCTTTTAGCTCAAGCTCAAGCGATCAGCGCCCTGGCCGTCGAAGCCCTCGGCGGGCACGCCGAAGCCTTTGACGAGCGTCTTCACCAAGCACGTCCCCATCCGGGACAATTGCATGTCGCTCAAACTCTGCGAGAATGGCTCTCAGGAAGCAAGCTCACCGGCCGCCGCACCGACGATATTCAAGATAATTACACCCTGCGTTGCATTCCCCAAGTGCTCGGCGCTTCAGCGGATGCGCTCGAGTTCGTCCAAGAAAAATTTGAGATCGAGATGAACTCCGCGACGGATAATCCGTTGGTCTTCGCGGAGTCGGGCGAGGTGCTCTCTGGGGGGAACTTTCACGGTCAGATCTTGGCGTTCTGTTGCGAGCTGTTGGGGCAAGCCGTCGCCGAGATCGGGAATTTCTCAGAGCGGCGCATCGCGCTCTTGCTCGAAGCCCCAGATCTCCCCAAATTTTTAGTGTCAGAGAGCGGCCTCAATTCGGGCCTGATGGTCCCGCAGTATACTGCCGCAGCGCTCGTCGCCGAGAACAAAGTCCTCGCCCATCCCGCGAGCGTTGACTCCATCCCCACTTCTGGGGGTAAAGAAGATCACAACAGCATGGCCACGATCTCCGCGCATAAAGCCCTGCAGATCGTCCGCAATGTCGAGACGATCGTGGCGATAGAGCTCTTGACCGTGCGTCAAGCCCTGAGTTTCCGTGACCCCGCTCTGATGGCCCCACGCACCCGCACCCTCTATCAACGCATTTCTGAGCAGATCCCCCCGTTGGAAAAAGATCGTCTCTTGCAGTATGATATTCACCGAGCGATCCAATTAATACAGGAGGGCAGTTGGCTGAATGGGATTTAAGTCGGGGTTTGTAGGGGTGTTGGGGCAGGCCAACGCCGGCAAGTCGAGCTTCATCAATGCCCTCATGGGCAAGAAGCTCCTCATCGTTTCAGAGAAGCGCCAGTCCACGCGCCATCGCATCCAGTGCGTGCTCACCCTGCCAGGGGCTCAGATCATCTTTGTGGACACCCCCGGGCTCCACCAGCCCGTGGATAAGCTCAGCAAATATCTTATCAAACAAGCGTATGCCGCCCTCGACGGGCTTGACGTCTTGGTCTATATGACTGAACCGTGGGGCAAACTCCACGAGTACGACGAAAAAGTCTTCGAGCATATAAAAAACTTCTCAAATCCCATCGTGCTCCTCATCAATAA
>JAPWVB010000100.1 GCA_028275205.1 Candidatus Acetothermia bacterium | reverse complement strand
ATCTTGCTTCGAAGGAACAGCTCGAAGAGACAAAGAGAGCGTACCAGCAGACTGGGCTCTTCCGCGAGATCATCCCCATCTCGTGTTTGCATGGGATCAATCTGGGATTAGCCGCCAACACGATCGCGGAGCTCCTCCCCGAAGGCCCAAAATACTTTGAAGATACGACCCAGCTCGATCGCCCCGTGGAGTTTGTGATCGCTGAGTTCATCCGCGAGAAGATCTATCAATTGACGCATAAAGAGATCCCGTACTCGACGGGGGTCGAGGTCGTCCATATGAAGGAGCGCGAGGATGGGCTGGTGGAGATCTTTGCGAATATCTACGTCGCGCGCGAGTCGCAGAAGCCCATCATCATTGGGAATGGCGGCCGCATGATCCGAGAGATCGGGCGCCTCGCTCGACAAGAGATTGAAACTTTTCTGGGCAAGCACGTCTATCTAGATTTGCAAGTGAAGGTCCGCCCCGGTTGGAACGAAGACGATGCGGAGATCGCCAAGATGCTGGGACGCGAAGGATGATCCATGAGCGAGCTGGGAGCCCTCTATCGCGAGCTGATCGCGATCGGCACGCAGATCCTCCAAAGCTCTGACACCAGAGCGATCCTGCAAGAAGTCGCCCAGGCGTTCGTCAGATATTCGCGCTTCGAGCGGGTGGGCGTCTCGCTCTACGCGCGGCCGGTCCCGCCCGATCAGCCCGATCCCCCGCCCATCGCGGAGTATATCACCGTGGGCCTCTCGCCAGAAGAAGAGCGGCTCTTGCGGCAGCGCCGCGCCTCAGGACAGATCCTCTCTGATAAGCAGATCCTGGAGGCGGGGCACCCCATCGGCCCGGCCCTCTATGTCTCTGCGGAGCGATTGCCCCAGCTGCGCACGGTGGCCGTCGCGCAGGCGCATCCGAGCGCCGACTGGGGGCCGTATGATATGCTCTATTGGCATTTGAGATCTGGGGATCAGATCTTTGGACGGATCGCGCTCTCCCAGCCGCGCGATGGCCGTCGGCCTACCCCTGCTGAGCTCGAACCTCTGGCCCTGGTGGTCCACATGGCGACTTTAGCCCTCATAAATACGCATCAGATTCAGATTCTTCAGGAGCAACAGCGTCAGCTCGCCGAGCAAGCCCGCCATGACCCCTTGACGGGGGTCTACAATCGTCGCGCTCTCGATGAGATGCTCACGGAATTGATGAACGCGCGCAAGCCGTTCACGTTAGTGTTTATAGACATAGACGACTTCTTTGAAGTGAACGATCGCTTCGGACACTTAGTAGGGGATCGGGTCATCCAAGAGCTCGCCCAGTTCCTCCGGCAGATCGTGCGCAAATCCGACAGTCTCTTCCGCTACGGCGGCGATGAGTTTATCATTCTTATGCCTCAGACGACCCCAGAAAAAGCGGAGCACGTCCTGGCGCGGCTCCAGCACGAGCTGCAGAATCTCAGTGCGCGCGTGGGGGGAGAGCTTGCGGGGTTGCAGCTTTCGATCAGCCTGGGGTCGGCTTCCTGGTCGCCCCAGAACCCCCGCTCGCTCGATGCCGTCCTTGAAGAAGCTGATCAATTTATGTATCGTCGGAAGAGAGCCAAGCGACCTAATCCCCAACCCCTTCCCAACACGGGAAGTGGATAGGGGAGGGGTCATCATGATCGTCATTCGTCCTTTGCACACGCTCGAGGAGCTGCACGCCTGCGAGCAGCTCCAGAAAGAGATCTGGGGCTTTGAAGACATCAGCGTCGTCCCGCACCATCTGCTGTTGACGACCATCAAGAACGGGGGAGTGCTGCTCGGAGCATTTGAGAGTGAGCCGGCGGATGAATCCGCCGGCTCAGCAGGATTTCTACAGAGCCAGAATGAAAGACTCATCGGGTTCGTCTACGGCTTCCCCGGCATTGAAAATCAGAGACTGAAGCACTGTTCGCTGATGTGCGCGGTGCTGCCGGAGCGGCGCTTTCAGGGCGTGGGATACGAGCTGAAGCTCAAGCAACGCGAGGCCGTGCTCGCCCAAGGGATCGAGCTGATCACCTGGACGTTCGACCCGCTCGTCAGCCCTAATGCTCACTTTAATCTTCATAAGCTCGGCGTCATCTCCAACAGATACGAAAGAAATCTCTACGGAGATATGCGGGATCGGCTCAACGCTGGGCTAGAGACAGACCGTCTGACGGTGGAGTGGTGGATCGCCAGCCCGCACGTGCAGGCGCGGCTCTCGCTTCTGGGGACCTCTCCTCCGGCCCCTCCCCGGCACGGGGAGGGGAGCTCCCCCTTCCCGCTTCGGGAAGGGGGCCAGGGGGTTAGGTCAAGGCTTATCAATCAGACCGAAGAGCACGAAGGCTTGCTCGTCAATTGTGATTATTCGCTAGAACGCACCGAGCCTCAATTGTTCTTAGAAATTCCCTATGATTGGCAGAGGATGCGCGAGCAGAATATGGAGCTTGTGAGGGAGTGGCGCAAAGTCACGCGCGCGATCTTCGAGCACTATTTCGCCCAAGGCTACTGGGCCAGCGATTTTCTCGTCACCGAAGAAGGTGGGCGCAAGCGCGCTTTTTATCTGTTAGAGCGAGCTTCGCGAGAGGTCTTGCTACAGCGATGAAGATCGAATCAATCGAGCTGCGCCAGATCGCGATGGAGTTGGTCGAGCCGTTCGAGACCAGCGGCTGGCGCGAGACGGTGCGACCGTGCATTATCATCGCTCTTCGTAGTGAGGGCTTGACCGGCTACGGCGAGTGCGTCGCCGGCGTGGGGCCGTGGTATTCGTATGAGACCGTCGAAACAGCCTGGCATATCTTAAAAGACTTTCTCATCCCCGCGGTGCTGGGGAAAGATCTCTCTTCACCCGAAGGGCTGCAAGAGCAGCTTCGCCCCATTCGTGGGCATCCGATGGCCAAGGCGGGGCTGGAAGCGGCCTTCTGGGACGTGCTTGCCCAAACGAAGAGAATCTCTTTAGCGCAGCTGCTCGGCGGCACAAAAGAGCGCATCGAGAGCGGGATTTCTATCGGGATTCAAAAAGACATCCCAACGCTGCTTGAGGTCATCGAGCGTCGTCGCGCCCAAGGATATAAGCGCATCAAGCTCAAGGTGAAGCCCGGCTGGGATCTCGAAGTCTTGCGCGCGGTGCGCCAGCGCTTCCCAAATATCGAGCTGATGGCAGACGCCAACGCTGCGTATCATCTTGCGGATCGCGAGCATCTGAGAAAGTTCGATGAGTTTGGGCTGGTGATGCTCGAGCAGCCCTTAGACTATGACGATCTCATAGATCACGCTGCGCTGCAGAGGGAGCTGAAGACTCCGATCTGCTTGGACGAGAGCATCAAGACCCCCGATGACGCCCGCAAAGCTTTGGATATTGGAGCGTGTCGAATTATTAATATCAAGCCGGGGCGGGTGGGGGGACTGCTCGACGCAAAAAAGATTCACGATCTCTGTCGGGAGCGCGGTGTGCCCGTCTGGTGCGGCGGGATGCTCGAGACGGGGATCGGGCGGGCGGCGAACGTCGCCATAGCAAGCCTGTCCGGATTTACCCTCCCCAACGATATCTCCGCGAGCGCGCGCTATTGGAGGGAGGATCTCATCGAGCCGCCGTTTGTGCTCGAGCCCGACGGGACGATCAAGGTCCCGACGGGGCCAGGACTGGGCGTGCGCATCATCAGAGAGCGATTGGAGAGGGTGACGCAGCGTCGCGAGGAGTTTCGGGCATGATCCTCAAAACGATCGGGTTTATTTTACGAGCCATCAAGTTTCGCGAGAGCGATCTCATCCTCACGGTGCTCAGCCGTGACTACGGAAAGATCTCGCTCATTGCCAAGGGGGCGCGGCGCACCGAGAGCAAATTCGGCGCGGCGCTCGATCTGTTGACCCTC
>JAPWVB010000124.1 GCA_028275205.1 Candidatus Acetothermia bacterium | reverse complement strand
CTCTCCAGAGGGCGGGCAGTTGGGCGAGCGTCTGAGTGGGAAGGCTCTTCAGCACGGCGCGGACGGCTTGAAGCAGAGGCTGATAGGGCAGTGCGCTATCGGAAGTATAGGCGGCCCCTTGCAGGGACCTAACCCCCCAGCCCCCTTCCCTAAAGGGGAAGGGGGAGCTCCCCTCCCCGTGTCGGGGAGGGGCCGGGGGAGGGGTTGAAATAGACTCGATGAACTTCTGCACGAATGTCGTCTTGCCCACGCCGACCTCGCCGCCGATGAAGATTGCTTGCCCTTGGCCGCGCTGGACGTTTTGCCAGAGCGCTTTCAGGGTGTTGAGTTCGCGCTCCCGCCCCACAAAGGGCACGGCGGGCAGCTTCGGAATCTCTTTGGGAGCTGCTTCTACCGGCGCGCCGCGCAGAAGTTTTTTATAGAGCGTTTGAGTTTCCGGCAGGGGCGCGGCGTTCAGCGCTCTCTGAAGAACGGCTTCGCACTCGGCGTACTGGTGCAGAGCTGCTGTGCGGTCGCCCGTGAGCGCATAGAGCTGCATCAGCGCCCGGTGCATCTCCTCTTGGAGCGGGCTGACGGAGATGACCCGGCGCGCCCAGACGATCGCGTGAGCGTAGTCTCTGTGTTCTGTGTAGTGGGCGACCAACTCTTTGAGGGCTTGTAGATAGAGCTCTCTGAGGTGCTCTTGCTCGATCACGACCCAGTCGTCGTAGAAGCCGGGGAGCAGATCGCCCTTGTAGAGGGTGATTGCTGTGTTGAGCAAGGTGGCGCGCTCCTCCCCAGCGGTGTGCAGGGCGCTCTCGACGGTCTCCTCAAATTCCGCGACATCGAGAGAATAGCTGCTCTTGGGGTGGAAGCGCACGGCGCCGCCCTCGGTGAGAATATACTGACCGAAGCGCCCCTGCGGGCCTTCGAGCACGTGGCGCAGGGAGTAGAGGGCATTGCGCAGGTTCGCGTGGGCGCGGGCTTCGTCGGACTCGCCCCAGAAGAGCGTAGCCAAAATGGAGCGTGGGTGTGCTCGGTCGCGATAGACGAGCAGATACGCTAAGAGCGATTGGGCCTTCTGAGAGTGGAACGCGGTGAGGGCGACCCCGTCGCGCTCGACCTGAAAGCCTCCCAACAGCTGGACACGAAGCCTAGCCATCGTCATGTGCAATTCTACCTGCTCTGGTCTATAATGCAAACTATGAAAGAGAAGATCGAGAGCTGGCTCGTGGAGGAAGGGCAGTTCAACCGCTACGTCGAGCACCCCAACGCCAATTGGGTGCTGTTGGCGAATCACCCGAAGAACCAGCCCACGACCGTCAGCATCATCAACCCCAAAGCCAGCCCCGACAGAGTCTTGGTCGAGGTGAGCGTCACCATCGCTGACGATGTGCAGCAGCTCTTTCAGAAGCTCACCCAACCCCAGCGCGAGAGAATCTTACGGGAGCTGAGCTTGGAGCTCAATCGCTTCCCCATCAGCTTTGGGATGATTCATCCTCAGGGGATTCTCAGACAGCTCGTCTTACAGCAAGAGATCTTCTCGGATGGTCTCACGAAGCATGCGCTCTTCACGGCGATTCAGAATGTGTACAAAGCGTTCTTGCAGTCGCAGTGGCTCTTACAGAAAGAGCTCGGAGGGCAGCTCAAGCCGGGGAACGATTTTGGGATTGGCTTCCGACCCTCAGAGAGCTAAGGGAAGGTGATGGGGATGAAGACCGCACGAGAAGCCTTAGTGCAGACGCTCAAGAAGAACAAGATCGCGCTCGTGGCGGGGGTCTACGGCGATCCGTGCACCGCGCTCTTAGATGAGTGCGCCAAGCACGGGCTGCGCACGGAGATCAGCACGGAAGAGAAGACGGCATTCGCGCAAGCGCTGGGGGCGTCTGTAGCGGGCTTGCCCAGCGTCGTCATCGTCAAGCAAGTGGGCGTCAACGTCTTAGCTGATCCGTTGGTGACCGCGGTGACGCACGGGATTGGCGCGGGCTTGTTGCTCATCGCTGGTGACGACCCTGGCGCGGCGAAGTCCCAGAACGAGCAGGACTCGCGCTGGTACGCCAAGCTCGCGGATATCCCAGTATTAACGCCTCCGGGCCCGCAATACGTCAGCGATGCCGCGATCGAGGGGCTGTCGCTGTCGGCGACGTTGGGCATCCCCGTGATGATGCAAGTGACGGCGCGCTTGCTCGATGGTATGGGAAGGGTTTCCGAAATGCCCCTGGCGGCCGAAGGGCGCTTCGATCGCGATCGCGCCTGGAAGAATCTCATCCTCGATCGCTATAAGTATTACTATCAGAAGATCTATCCTCAGCTCGTCGAGCTTGTTGAAGATTCTCCACTGCACCAGGCTTCGCCTGGACAAGCTTCGCTTGACGTTCATCTTCGCCAGCCTTCGGCTGGCGAAGGCGAACGGTCCAGGCGAAGCCTGGCGAAGTCTGGGGTGATCTCGTGTGGGTTTGTCTCGACGTTGGTGAAGGAGGAGCATCACTTTGCGTTGGGGTATGCCCATCCGTTGCCGGAGCGCCAGCTCGTGAACTTTCTCAGAGATCTCGACCGTGTGCTGATCGTGGAGGAGATCGCGCCGATGGTGGAGGAGTCTATTGCGGCGCTGGTCGCCAAGCATTCGCTCAAGACGAAGGTCTTTGGGCGGCTGACGGGGCATCTGCCGCGGATTGGCGCGCTGGAGGAGAAGCATATTGCGGAGGCGTGGGAGCGCGTTGGGGGAGCGTTCGACCTGAACGTCTCCGCCGCGGTGAGCGGGGGAATCTTAGAGTTGCCCTGTGGGGGCTTTGAGCTGCTCTACGAGGTGCTCGACGAGGTCTTGCCCGAGGGATATTTAGTCGCTGGGGATGTGGGCTGCTCGA
>JAPWVB010000122.1 GCA_028275205.1 Candidatus Acetothermia bacterium | reverse complement strand
TCAGCGCGCTGCGCCGCTCCAGCAACCGCGCGATGTCCCCGCGCAGCTCATTGAGATTCTCTACGAGGGTCTTGCGCATCTCTTGCGTGGCGCGCCACTGCTCCCGCAGCCGCAGAAGCTCCTCTATCTCGCTCTTGAGGCGCTCAAGCTGCTCATCGTGCTGGAGGGCTTGGGTGAGCGCTTCACTGAGCTGCTGCACTGTATATTCGAGGCGCTGCTGCTCCTCGTGGCGCTCTTGAATGATCTTGCTCTCTTCAGCAATTTGACGCTCCAGCTGGGCGAGCCGCTCCGCAAGGGCTGCCCCTCGAGAGCGCATCTCTTCAAGAGCGCTCTGCTGGGTAGCGAGCTCAGCCCGCCGCGTCGAGCGGCGCTCAAGCTCCAGAGCGAACTGATCAAGCACCTCTTGAACAGACTTCCAGAGCGCGATCTTGCCCGCAAGGCGTTCGAGTTCCGCTTCCTCATAGTGGAGGTGCTGCTCCAGCTCACTGAGCTTCGCCGTGATCTCGGTGAGCGCCTCGGTGAGCTGCTCCCTGGGCACCGGCTGCCCGCACGTAGGGCAACGCCCAGCCCGGAGGAGCTCTTCTTTTTGGGCGAGCTCCGCGCGAAGCGCTTCGTAGTGCGTCTTCGCGTGCAGTATAGCTTTCTGAGCTTCAGTGTAGTGAGCTTCAAGGCGGGTGCGCTCCTGCGCCCATGCAGACTGTATCTGCGAGATCTTCTTTGGATCCCAAGCCTCAAGCTGCGCGGGGAGCGCCACCTCAAGCTCCCCAGCACGCCGGACGAGATCATTCAAAAGAGCAGTTACGGAGTGCTCGTGTTGGGTGAGAGCTTCCGTCAAAGCGGAGAGCTTGCGTTCTAGCTGGGTAATCTGGTCGGTGATGCGCGCGCGCTCCCTCTCAAGGTCGCTCTGCTGCTGGCGCAGATGGGCCAAAGCGCGCTCGTGCCCCGCGCGCTCCGCTCTCAATCGTGCCAACTGCTCCCGCAGTTCCCCTAGCCGCGCCCGCGTCTGCTCTAGATGAACTTTATGAGATTCTAAGCGCTCGGCGAGGGGCGTGACTTCGTCGGACGTCTTTGCTGTCTCTAGGGTCTCTAAGGCGCTGTCGAGCCCCATCTGATGCAGATGGGCCTTCAGGGCGGAAAATCTTTTCTGATGGCGCGCGCTGATTGAAGAGAGCTCCTTATCCGCAGCGGCGCGCTCCGCCTCCCGCTGCCCAAGACGCTTCTCCTTCTCAGAGAGCTCGTGCTCAAGCTGAGCGAGCTCGCGCACCGCTAGATCAAAGCGCTGCAGGTCTTCGTCATAGCTTTGCAAGAGCTTATGAGCATTCGTTCGAGAATCATCGAGCGTGGCGAGTTCGCCCTGGAGGCGCTCCAGCTGCTCGGTGAGCTGCGCTCTCTGAGCGAAGAGCTCCTGGCGCTCCAGCGCTTCGATCTCCGATCGCACGCGCGTGAGGCTCTCCGCAATGATTTCCAGCTTGCGATTGATCGCCCGGAGAGCCTCCTTGGATCGAGGGTTGACATAGAGATCAAGCTTGGAGAGGCCCAGGAGCCCATCGAGCATCTGTTCGCGATCCTTGCGATCGGCCCGGATGAGCCGATCGATCTCCCCTTGGCGTATATAGACGCAGTTGGTGAAGCCCTCGCGGTCCATGCCGAAGAGCCGCTCGATCTCGGCGACGACGTTTTCAGTGCCCACCCAGGCCGAGCCGTCGTCGCACGTTAGCTGGCACCCGCCGCGCTCGCTCTTTATAGTGCCGGCGACCCGACGCAGAGAGACTTGAGCGTGGTAGCGCTTGCCCCCGTAGAAGAAGCTCAGCTTGACTGAGCCCGAATCCGCGCCGATGCGCACGATCTCGTCGAGGCTGCGCCCCATAGAATGGCGCGCTTCGCTGCCGTAGAGCGCAAAGAAGATGCTCTCTAGAAGCGAAGACTTCCCGCTGCCGTTGGGCCCAGCGATCACGGTGATCCCCGGCTCAAAGCGCAGGGAGGCTCTCTTGTAGCTCCAGAGATTCTCGATCTCTAAGCTCTCTAGCTGCAACTGATGGTGCACGAGCCGATCGGGGAGGGCCGGCCCTTCCGTGGGCTCCTTCTGCACGGTGCTCAACAGATCGAGCAAGTCTTTCTGGTCTTTTATGATCTTTCGCGCCATGCTCGCTCCAGCAGCGCCGTCACCTCAGGATCGATATGAGAATCCGCGACCGAAAGATCGCGGATGATCTGATCGATCTCGCGCGCTACGCTCGAGAGGTTCTTTCTCGCCAACGCATCTTCGAGCGTGCGATCGACGTCTCCAAACTCCAGCTCGATGGAGGTCTCGACCTCGGACTCTTGTGGTGCTCGCAGGTCCCGCACGCGCACCGCCAACGCCCCGCGCTCGTAGCCAAGCTTCTCGATCTCCGCGATGTTCCACCGCGACGAGGATAAATAGACCACGACGACCGTGTCTTTGACGGGGGAGTTTTCCAAGCGCTGGATGGGATCTTCATCGGCGCGAATGTAGAGAAACGGCCGGGTCTTGAGGCGGCGCCGATCGAGCCGCCCGCTAGAAAGATCTATAATATTGACGCCGCGCTCGGCTTGCTCATCCAGTGCCCAGCGCTCCGTGCTCCCGCAGTAGGTCACTAGAATCTCCTGATTGTTTTGGCGCTCCCGCCACTCCCGATACTCGTGATAGTCCCCCATAAGAATATAGCGAGCTCCACACTGCAAAAGCTCTTCAAAGCGCAGCTCCCCGTCAAATTCGACTCGATCAAGCAGCTGATGGCAGACCAGCACCCCTCCTTGGCAGCGCGGGAGCTTGATCTCGCGGCGCCCGGAGAAGTCGAGCCCATAGATGGGGACGCCCTCAAGCTCGAAGGGCTGCTCTGCTCTTAAATGAACAGCTAAGCCTAGCTCC
>JAPWVB010000131.1 GCA_028275205.1 Candidatus Acetothermia bacterium | reverse complement strand
TCGCTCACCGTGACGTACTCCGCCACGTCGGCTCCCCCAGGGAAGAACGCCCCGTCGGTGTAGACGTTCCCCGTCGCCCGCTCGATGCGAAAGAGCGCCGGCGTGTTGTGTGCTGCGGACGCGAAGAAGTACTGCAAAATCGCTTCGGCAGGCTTGTTATGCGGGCTATAGTACGTGTCGGTAGGGCCCCCGTGATCGGGATCGGTGCCCCATGCCCACCAGAAGACACCCTCCATCCACGGCTCACTCTGAAAGACCTCAAAGAGCGCCTGATAACAGTCAGCTTGCTCCTGCAAGTCCACCGGGCCATCACTGACCCAGTCCCAGGGGGCCATATTCGTCCCGTCCACGCTGCGATAGCCCACTTCAGTAAAAATAATGGGCAGTCCCCACGCCTGGCTGAGCGCGGCTAGCTCCGATTTGGGAGAAGCCCAGCCGGCCTTCAGCTCTGCTACGGTCGGGTCGGTCTTCTGCGTCAGGGGATAGTACGCATCTATCCCGATGAAATCAAGGGCGTTCCAGAAGTTCACGACAAACTGTTCGCCATCGAAATTGGCGGCGTAGGTGAGCAACCCGTTGTACACCGAGCGCACGGCTGTGATAATATTTCGCCAGTCGCTCTCGCGGTGGGCTGTGCCTCCGAGCTCCGTGCCGATAGCGAACAGCTCAACGCCGGTCTCTTGAGCAAGTTGAGCGTAGTACACGATAAAATCCCGATACGACGCAAACCATTGAGCCCACGCCGTCTCGTCTGTGCCAAAGCCGATCTCGCCGCGCCAGTGTGTGGGGTCGTTGCTGAGATCTATATGGGGTTTGAGCATCACTGCCAAGCCGAGCTGGTGCGCCTGGGCGATGACGTGGCGCAGGTCATCGTCGGTGGGGGTTTGGGAATCTGTGAGGCAGAGGATCTCCGTAGACGTGATGGTCTCTTGATAGCATGTCACGATGATCGAGGCCGAATTCGCTCCGGTAGCGGCAAGCAGTGCCAGAGACTGATCGGACTGCGGGGAGGAGTAGAGATCGCGCCAGTAGGCGACATACGAGATGCCACGATAGGCCCATTGGGAGACGGAAGCGCTCAGGGTCGGCTCTGTAGGGATGGCGCTGCGGATGAAGAGGAAGACCATGACCAGCCCTACGAGCTTCGCGAGGGTCGCGTGCGGCAATCCGACACGTTGTTGTGTGTTCATGATCCTTCGGCAGCCCGGCTGCCGTGCCTCCTTTCCAGAGGGGTAGGCCCGCAGCTTTGCGTCCCGCGCTTTCGCGCGGTTTGCCTTTGTCGGGATCTCTTTCGATGCTATTATACCCTATCGCAGAGGAAAAGTCTAGCCTCGAAGCGATCCGGCGTTAGAGATTTTCGATGGGCACCGGCTCGACGGGGTCGGCGATCGCAAACCCGAAGACTTTGGAGTAAAAATACAGCTCCGCCTCGAGCGATCTCTTTATATTTTCGGCTTTGCGGAAGCCGTGCTGCTCACCTTCAAATGCGATATACGCGACGGGGATCTTATTCTTGCGCAGCGCCTCCACCATCAGCTCGGACTGGCTGGGCGGGACAACTCTGTCCTCAAGACCCTGAAAGAAGATCACCGGACACGAAATCTGCTCGGCAAAGTGAATGGGCGAGCGCGCCCTATACAGATCGCGCTTTTCGGGATATGGCCCAATGAGACTTCTGTTGTAGCGCGACTCAAATTTATGGGTGTCTCTGTCGAGGGCTTCTAAATCGCTCACGCCGAAGTAGCTCGCCCCGGCTTTGAAGAACTTTCTGAAAGTCAATGCGCAGAGCGTCGTGTACCCCCCGGCGCTGCCGCCGCGAATCGCCACGCGCTCGCCGTCTACGAGCCCTTGCTGGGCTAAATACTTCGCAGCGTTGACGCAGTCGTCCACGTCCACGACGCCCCACTGGCCCTTCAATCTCTCTCGGTAGGCTCGCCCGTAGCCGGTGCTGCCCCCGTAGTTGACGTCAACAACGGCGAAGCCGCGGCTCGTCCAGAACTGAATTTCTAATCTGAGCGTAGACGTCGTGGCGCTCGTCGGCCCGCCGTGGCTGAGGACTAACAATGGAGGCTTTTCGCCTGGGGGAGCTTGGAAGTCTTTGTTCTTTGGGGGATAGAAGAAGGCGTGGGCCGTCCGGCCCCCCTCGGTGGGGAACTCGATGGGCTGCGCCGGCGAGATATATCCCGGATTAAGAGCAAGATCGCTGGAGCGCCGCAGCACTTCATATCTTTTCGTTTTGAGATCGAGCCGCACGATCGAGAGCATCTCCGTGGGCGAGCCGCCGCGAAAGACCACAGAGTCCGAAGTCGCCCGCACGTAGCTGAGCTCTGTGTATGGGGTCTCAAGTCTCTGAAGCTTCTTCGTCTTCGTATCGAGAAGCGCCAAGTGCCAGATGCCCCGCTGCGTGTACGCGCAGACGACTTCTCTCTCTGAGACGAACGCATACGTGGACATGCCGAAGACCCACTGGGGCTGGCCGAATTCGGCTTCTAAGTCCGTGAGAGCTTCTATGCTGCCGTCGCGCCAGCGATAGAGATTCCACCAGCCCGTTCGGTCGGAGACGAAATAGAGCGTGCTATCTGGGGACCATTCGGGCTGGAAGATAGACTCTGCCG